>DATADI010000709.1:0-21624 GCA_036258615.1 Thermomonospora sp.
CGCGAACTCTTCGGCGTCGGCTGGCTGATGGGCGGTGCTGCACCTGCGGGGTACCTGGGCATCGACGAGGAGTCGGTGATCTATTTCATGGTGCACTGGCTGGGGAGCTTCGGCCCGCTTCCACAAGCCCTCGACCTGCCGGTCTCCGGGGCGACCCCGACATTATCATCACCTGAGACGACGCGGGAGTTTCTCTGCGACGAAAGGAGGTGTGACGTACGTCGACCGAGTCGATCGCATCGAGGCCGGTCCAAAAGAGCATCGGCGTGATGGGGTGCATCGAGGGGTGGGATCGTCCCCGGCACCGAATTCAGTGTCCTTCGTCGTGAGGGCTTCCCCGTCGATGGCTCAACGGTGGCGGCGTCCCACTGCTCTCAACCGATGCGAGCCTGACCCACCCTGGGACGTGACCGGCCACCACCGTGGTGCCAGACAGGTTCGAGAGATTTCGCCACTGCCGGGAGAACAACGTGAGCATACTCGTACTGGAGACATACTCGCCGACCCAACATCAGCGTGTAGTGTCACCGGAAGAACTCGATGAGGTGTTCCACGGTCTCGACCGCGCCGAGCCCGCGACCCTTTCCTGCGAGGACCACGATAATGACCGGTCTCTCATCGTATCCTTCGACGGAGACTACGCCTTCGCGGAGTACCTGTACGACAACACGTCCTATGTACTCGACGTCTCCGACAAGGAGGAAACGGTGGGGATCTGCATCGACGGAATAGACGTGATAGAGCGACTGAAGTCGAACGTCGTTTCCCGCCAGCAGGGCCTCGAACTGGTGCGCCGGGCACTCGCGGATATGGCGGGTGCCTTTTCTTCGTTCCACTGGGTACCCGACAACGGATAGACCGGCGCGGACAAAGTTGCGATGTTCTCTAAGGAAACAGGAAGGGTGCTCCGGGCGGCCGGGTGGTGGCCGGGGCGTCGGGTGGACACGGCCGCTTGGCGGGCGGCGCTCGAGGAGGACGGGTTCCGGGTGCATGACGCCGCCGAGCGGTTCCTTGCCGAGTATGGCGGGCTGGACATCCGAGACAACAGTGTCTCCGGGTACTTCATGGCTCGTCCACAGCCCGTCAGGCTGGATCCGATGCTCCTGCTGGGCGAGGCCGACCGGTTCGCCGACTGGGGTGCGAGGGCAGGCCACAGCCTCTGTGGTGTCGGCGAGTTGACCCAGTACGGTACGTTCGCAGGATTTCTGGGCATCGACGAGGAGTCGGTGATCTACCTCGTGTCGGACTGGCTGGGCAGTTTCGGGCCGCTTCCGGAGGCCCTCGATCCGCTTGTCCTCGGCGGCGACCCCGAAGTGATCAACGCCTGACTTATACGGGAGCGCCCATGGCATCATCTTCCTGGAGACCTACGCCCTCGCACAGCAGACCCGCGGGCCCAGCCACTTCGGTTTGCCACGCTTCTCTATGAGGATGACAACGCACAGCGATTCGGAGGTGCCGTGAGACTGGCCGATGCGGTGGCGGAAGCGGATCGCGTTCTAGGAGCCGGCCTGCAGGAGTTAACGGAAGACAGCCGCCTCTCAGTGCTTCCACCGGAAGAGGTGGACCAGTGGGACCTCCCACAGGACGGCAGGAAAGTGCTGCGCACCTACGGGCTTCCCCCGATCGAGGAGAAGGACGATCCACAGGATGTCGTCCGCCGGTGCCAGACGGGCGCACAGCCCGAACTGGAGTACCGGGGTATCAGGTATTACGCGCTCGGCCTGCTCGACCCGCACCATCCGACGAGGGTCGGCGTCCGAGCAGGCTCGGGGGAGGTCTTCGCGGTCCCGTCCAGTGACACTGAGATACCCGCGTCCATGCGTGACCGGTTTCCGGACGGCCTCGCTCCGCGGCTACTGAACTCGGGTGTGCCCCAGTTCGTCGAGTTCTCCTGGCGCTGGTACCGGCTCATCCCCATTTTTGCGCACCTGGTGGATCAGGAGAGCCATGCCGAACAGGTCTACCTGGACATGCTGAGATCTGACCCGGTTTCCATTCCTCGGGACGAGGTACGGAACTTCTACGACAATTTTCGCGCTGATGTGAAGAGCCTGGGCGAACATGTGCTGTCGGCTTTCGCGCACATCGATCCAGCTGCCGCCACTCATGCCGATTCGTACTGGCGGCGAGAAATACTTGACTGGTCGTGACGGCAGGCTTCCGGGCGGCGGCGGACGGATTTCGTGGAGATCGTCCTCGACGGCGCGATGCGGTCGATGCCGCGCCGCAGAACGACCCGGAGGCGCGGCGGGCCGGGTCAGGTGGTGAGGCCGTAGAGCATGCCGGCGATGGTGAGGAGGGTGCCGGCGGTGGCGAGGAGGAGCATGGCGCGGTCGGCCTGGGCGAGGCGGCCGCGGGTCCTGGGGGTGTAGACGACCTCGCCGGTGTCGCGTTCGGTGGGCCGGGGCGGGCGGTGCAGGGGGTTGGGGAGGCCGACGGCACGGAACAGGGTGTCGGTCTTGACCTGCTGGTGGGCCGGGGTGCAGGCGAACAGGCGGCCCCGGACGGGTTCGCGGCAGGAGAAGCCCTGGCGGGTCGTCACCCGGCAGACGGTGGGGACGAGCAGGAACTCGTACACGCACCACAGCAGCAGGGTCAGCAGGGCCAGCCGCCAGGAGCGCGGCCACCAGGCGAGGACGAGAAGCGCCGCGAAGGCGGCCCACCACACCAGCACCGGCTCGCGTCCGCGCCGCCGCCGTCGACCCATCGTGCCCTTCCGCGTGAGAGGGGGCCCGCCACCGTGCGGGTGGCCGCCCGGTTCCGCCACCATCGTCGGGACCACCCTCTCACTCCGGGGCCAACTTCGGATCTTGATTCGTTGTGCCCGTCCCGGAGGGGTTTCACGCGGTTTTCTCAGGGGCGCCGGGCCGGTTGCCTCCGGAGCTGGATGTCGGCGTTGGCACCCGTGTCAGGGGACACCACGACCTCCTGGGCGGCGGCCACTCCCCCGGCCAGCAGGTCGGTGTCGACCGGGACGTTCCGCTTGACCAGCGCCAACGCGATCGGGCCCAGCTCGTGGTGGCGGGCCGCCGAGCCCACGAAACCGACGGTGCGGCCGTTCAGCTCGACCGGGTCGCCGTGCGCGGGCAGGTGGTCGGCGCTGCCGTCCAGGTGCAGGAACACCAGGCGGCGCGGCGGGCGGCCGAGGTTGTGAACCCGGGCGACCGTCTCCTGGCCCCGGTAGCAGCCCTTGTTGAGGTGGACGGCCGTGTCGATCCAGCCGACCTCGTGGGGGATGGTGCGGTGGTCGGTGTCCAGGCCGAGCCTGGGCGCGTGGGCGGCGATCCGGAACGCCTCGTACGCCCACAGGCCGGCGGGGCGGGCCTGGCCGGGCAGGGACTCCAGGGCGGAGCGCTCGACGATCCAGCTCGGCCCGGCGACGTCGGGGAACCGCAGGGCGCCGGGCAGCTCCAGGTCGCCGGTGACGACGGCGTACTCGGCGGTGAGGTCGGCGACCTCGACGCGCAGCATGAACCGCATCCGGTCGAGGAACTCCGTCAGCGCGGGCGCCGTGCCGGGCTCGACGTGCGCCCACACGGCCTCGCCGTCGTCCACGAGGTGCAGGTGGTGCTCCACGTGGCCCTGGGGGCTGAGCAGGAGGGCCTGGGTGGGTTCAAGGGGTTTCAGATGCTCCAGGTGCTGGCTCATCAGGCTGTGCAGCCAGCGCAGCCGGTCGGGCCCGGACACGCGGACGACGCCCCGGTCGCCGCGGTCGACGAACCCCCGGCCGGACTCCAGGGCCCGTTGCTCGTGGGCGGGCTCCCCGTAGTGCGCGGCGACCCCCTCGTCGGGGCTGTCGGCGGCGACGGCGCCGGGGATGCGCAGCAGAGGGCTCTTCATGCCCTCCAGCCTAAGCGGGAGGGCACGAGGAGCAGCGCCCGTACACCGTGAGGTGGTGCACGTCGGTCTCGAAGCCGTAGTCGCGGGCCAGCGCGCCCACCAGCCCGTCGGCGACCCGGGTCGGGACGTCGGTCACCGTGCCGCACTCCTGGCAGACCAGGTGCACGTGGTCGGCGTCGGCGGCCAGGTGGTACGTCGGGGGGCCGTGGCCGAGATGGGTGTGCTTGACCAGCCCCAGCTCCTCCAGCAGCTCGAGCGTGCGGTAGATGGTGGAGATGTTGACACCGCGCGCCGTCCGCTGGACCTCGGTGCAGATCTCCTCGGGCGTGCCGTGCTCCAGCGAGGTGACCGCCTCCAGCACGAGCTGGCGCTGCGGGGTCACCCGGTACCCGCGCGCCCGCAGCTCCTCCTGCCACGTGTCGGCCATGTGCGCAGTCTATGTTCCCCGGGCCACCGGAACGCCCTGCCCGCCGGGGCTCTCGGGACGTCCCGGAAAATACGTTTGCCTCACCCGCCGGGGCTCGCATACCGTGCGAATCACGCGTGAAAGGAGGTGGTCCGGAACATGATTCATTCTGGGACTCGCGAGGTGACTGTCCGCTAGTCGCCGTCCCGCCTCGGCTCCGTACGGCGTACGACGTGCGGAGAGTGAACCAGTCGTGACGCGGCTGGCGAATACCAGGCAGACACCCGGTCCCCGGGCCGATGGATCAGTCCTGTCCATCACCCGCCTCCCGGCGGGAAGGCCCGGGGATCGTTCTTTTCCCCGGCCCCCAACGCCCTGGTCACCGCACCGATGCGCATGGAACGGGCACCGCGGGGCACCCCGAAGCCATGATCGCGAGCGACGGGCAGCCCCGGCCGGGCGGCATCGCGGGCTGGATATCGGACGTCATCGACGCCCTCGGCGCGGTGGGCGTGGGCCTGCTGACCGCGCTGGAGAACCTGTTCCCCCCGGTGCCGAGCGAGGTCATCCTCCCGCTGGCGGGCTTCACCGCGAGCCAGGGCCGCGTGAACGTCGTGGCCGTGACCGTCGCCGCCACCCTCGGATCCCTCCTGGGCGCGCTCCTGCTGTACGGGCTGGGCGCCTGGCTCGGCCACGAACGGGCCTGCCGTCTGGCCGACCGGCTGCCGCTGGTGGACACCGCCGAGCTGGACCGGGCGACCTCCTGGTTCACCGCCCACGGCGGCAAGGCCGTGCTGTTCGGGCGGGTCGTCCCGGTGGTGCGCAGCCTGGTGTCGGTCCCGGCGGGCATCGAACGGATGCCGCTGGCGCGGTTCTGCCTCTACACGACGGTCGGCAGCGCCGTGTGGAACACCCTGTTCGTGTCGGCCGGGTACGTGCTGGGCGAGCAGTGGCGCAAGGCCGAGCAGTTCGCCAACTGGGCCACCTGGGGCGTCATCGCCCTCGGCGTGCTCTGGGCCGTCAAGTTCACGATCACCCGCGTCCGGGAGAGGGCGGGTAGCTCCGTCTGAACGCCTCCAGTAGGCGGCCGGTGTGACGGCTGAACCGGCCCTCGTCGAACGGGACGCCCGGCTCGTTGGCGAGTTGCTGGGTGACCACTCCGGCGAGCAGCACCGCCAGCACCTCACGCCCCTCGTCCGTCGCGGCGGAGGGGTGCAGTTCCCCCGTCCGGACCGCGCCTTCCACCAGCTCGCCGATCAGCGCGACGGCCTCCAGGGCGGGCTCGTACGCCTCGGCGGACGGCTCGAACCCGGGCACCGGCCGCCAGAACAGCAGCTGGGCCAGGGCCGGGTTGGCGACGCCCCAGCGCAGCCCGTTCGTCACCCCGGCGTGTAGGGCGGGCAGCCCCGGGGCCGCACGGGTGGCCCCTTCGCGCAGCGCGGCCAGGAAGGCGCGCTGGCCTTCGGCGAACAGCGCGTCGAACACCGCGTGCCGGGACGCGAAGTACTTGTAGAGCGAGGGCGGCTGGATGCCCATCCGCCGCGCGACGGCCGACAGGGTCAGCCCGCCGACGCCCTCGGCCTCCATCAGCTCGACGGCGATGCGCAGGATCTCGGCCTTGGTCTCGGCGCGGCGCCGTGCGCGCCGGTCGCCGCCCGTCCGGACAGTGCCCACGACCGGGAAGCATACTGGGGCGTGTAGCGTTAGCTATAGCTATTAGCCTTAGCCATACGGAGGTGACCGGTGGAGCACATCGTGATCAGCGGAGCCCGCGCGCACAACCTGCGGAACGTGTCGCTGCGGATCCCCAAACGGCGGCTGACGGTGTTCACGGGGGTGTCCGGCTCGGGCAAGTCGTCGCTGGTGTTCGGCACCATCGCGGCCGAGTCCCAGCACCAGCTCAACCAGATGTTCCCCGCGTTCGTCCGCCACCGGATGGCCCGCCACGAACGGCCGGACGCCGACGCCGTCCGGCACCTGTCGACCACCGTGGTGGTGGACCAGCGGCCCGTGGGCGGCAACGCGCGCTCCACCGTGGGCACGATGACGGAGATCCATCCGCTGCTGCGGGTGCTGTTCTCCCGGTGCGGCACGCCCAGCGCCGGGCCGTCCACCGCGTACTCGTTCAACGACCCCCAGGGCATGTGCCCCGAGTGCCACGGGCTCGGCCACACCGCCACCGTGGACGTCGGCAGGCTGCTGGACGAGGACCGCACGCTGAACGAGGGCGCGATCCGGTTCGCGCCGTTCGCCGTCGGCACCGCCGCCTGGCAGCTGTACGCCGAGTCGGGGCTGTTCGACCCGGACAAGCCGGTGCGCGACTTCACCGAGCGGGAACGGGAGCTGCTGTTGCACGGCGGCGGGTTCCGGGTCGAGCGCGCCAGCCGCCGGGGTGTCTACCAGAACGAGTACGAGGGCCTGGTCAGGGTCATCACCCGCCGCTACCTCAAGCGGGAGCCCGGGAAGGGACGCCTGGACGAGGCCCTGGAACGCATCGCCCGCCGGGGCACCTGCCCGGCCTGCGGCGGGGCCCGGCTCAACCCCGCCGCGCTGGCCTCCCGGATCGGCGGCCGGTCCATCGCCGACCTCGCCGCCCTGGAGATCACCGACCTGATCGCCGAGCTGGAGCGGATCGACGACCCGGTGGCCGCGCCGATGACGTCCGCCGCGCTCGCCGCGCTGCGCCGCATCGAGGCGGCCGGGCTGGGCTACCTGACGCTGGACCGGCCGACGTCCACCCTGTCCGGCGGCGAGGGCCAGCGGCTCAAGATCGTGCGGCACCTGGGGGCGAGCCTCACCGACCTGACGTACGTGTTCGACGAGCCCAGCGTCGGGCTGCACCCGCGCGACGTGGACCGGCTCGGCGCGCTGCTGCTGGACCTGCGCGACAAGGGCAACACGGTGCTCGTCGTGGAGCACCACCGCGACATCATCGCCCTCGCCGACCACGTGGTCGACCTCGGGCCGGGCGCGGGCGCGCGGGGCGGCCACGTGGTGTTCGAGGGACCGGTGGCCGCGCTGCGGGAGGCCGACACGCTGACCGGCCGGATGCTGCGCCGCCCGCCGCGCCTCAAGACCGTCCCGCGTACCCCGACCGGCACGATCACCGTCCGGGACGCCGACCGGCACAACCTGAAGGGGATCACGGTGGACATCCCCACCGGCGTGCTGGTCGCGGTGACCGGGGTGGCCGGGTCGGGCAAGAGCACGCTGATCTCCGAGGTCCTCCCCGAACAGCACCCGGGGACCGTGCTCATCGACCAGTCACCGATCGGGGTGTCGTCCCGCTCCACGCCCGCCACGTACCTGGACGTGCTGGACCCGCTGCGGCGGATGTTCGCCACCGCGAACGGGGTGGACCCCAAGCTGTTCAGCTTCAACTCCGGCGGTGCGTGCCCGGCCTGCCAGGGCCGTGGGGAGATCCAGACCGACCTGGCGTACCTGGAGCCCGTCACCACCACCTGCGAGGTGTGCGAGGGACGCCGGTACCGGCCGGAGGTGCTGGCGTACACGCTCGACGGCCGCTCGATCGCCGACGTGCTGGCGATGACGGCCGCCGAGGCGCTCGCCGCGTTCGCCGGGACACCGGTGGCCTCCGGCCTGGCGGCGCTGCGCGAGGTGGGGCTCGACCACCTCACCCTCGGCCGCTCGCTGAGCACCCTGTCCGGCGGCGAACGGCAGCGCCTCAAGCTCGCGCACCGGCTGCGGGAGACCGGCGGGACCTACGTGTTCGACGAGCCCACGACCGGGCTGCACATGGCCGACGTGGACGGCCTGCTGGCGCTGCTGGACCGGCTCGTCGACCGGGGCACCACCGTGATCGTCATCGAGCACGACCTGGACGTGGTCGCCCACGCCGACTGGGTGATCGACCTGGGCCCGGAGGGCGGGCGCGGCGGTGGCCGCGTGGTGTTCGCGGGGCCGCCCGCCGCGCTGCCGGACGCCCCCGGCTCCCACACCGCCGAGCACCTGCGCCGCGAACTCGCCGCCGCAGAGCCCGGCCAGGCCGCTAGCTGACCCGCTTGAGCTGCGCCGACAGGTGCGACTGGATCGGCTGCCCCATCGCCGCCATGTCGTACGCCCAGCCGAGGTCCTCCCCGATCAGCCCGTACAGGCGGTGCCCGGCGGTGACCTCCTTGGCGCTGTCGGTCCGGGCCACCACGTCGGTGCGCAGCTCCACCCGGCTGAACGCCACGTTCCCCACGTAGATCTCGACGATCCCCGTGGGGTGCGCCAGCGTCACCTCCACCTCGTGGTTCGGCCGGGGCCGCCAGTAGCCGGTCTCGACCGCCAGCGGCCGGTCCAGCGCCCCCTCCTCGTCCAGCAGCCACGTCCGGCTGGAGTAGATCAGGTACGGCTTGCCGATGTGGGTGAAGGAGATCTCCTGGCCGAACCGGAAGCTCTCGATGGTGGGATAACCGCCGACTCCGGCGCCCTCCCACGTGCCCAGCAGGAATTCCAGCGGCGTCAGATCGGGGTGCAGCTCGGGCTCCATGGAAGAGGAGGGTAGTGGCCCGCGCCGGATGACCGGAGCGGAGCGCCAGCGGAGCGAGGATCACCCGGCGCGACTCCGGGGGTCTGGGGGCCGCCCCCCAGAGGTTTCAGCGGAGGCGGGACAGGGCGGCGACGAGGAGGAGCGCGACGATCGCCGTGATGGCGAGGACGGCGACCAGGATGACGGCGTTCACCATGCCCATGGGCGGGAGCGTAGCGTCCCGGGCGGCCGGGCTCACTGCACCGGTGGCGCGGCGCGCCGGGTACTGTGCGGACCATGGGGAAGACGCTGGTTATCAAGGCCACGGCCGGTGCGGACGCCATGGAGCGGTGCAACCAGGCGTTCACCGTCGCCGCCGCCGGGGTGGCCGCCGGGGTCCGGGTGTCGCTGTGGCTGACCGGCGAGGCGTCCTGGTACGGGCTGCCCGGCCGGGCGGCGGAGTTCCGGCTGCCGCACGCCACGCCCCTGGAGGACCTGCTGGAGGTGATCCTGGCGGGCGGGACCGTCACGATCTGCTCCCAGTGCGCGGCACGCCGTGACATCGGTCAGGACGATGTGATCCCCGGAGTCAGGATCGCGGGGGCGCCCTCGTTCGTTGAAGAGATCACCGGGGAGGGCGCGCAGGCGCTCGTGTACTGACCCGGTGACCTGGTTGAGCCGTCCTGGAACGGAGATATAGCGCCTCATGCGGCGTACGGAGTGCACATCGTGATCGACATCCCCGCCTGGTTCTGGACCGCGACGATCGTCTTCATCGTCGCGCTCTTCGTGTTCGACCTGTTGGTCGCGGTGCGCCGCCCGCACGCCGTGCACCTGCGCGAGGCCACCTTCTGGTCGGTGTTCTACGTCGCCATCGCCCTGGCGTTCGGCGGCGTGCTGTGGGCGGTGTCCGGGTCCACCGCGGGCACCGAGTACTTCGCCGGCTGGGTGGTCGAGAAGAGCCTGTCGGTCGACAACCTGTTCGTCTTCGTGATCATCTTCGCCCGCTTCGGGGTGCCCGAGGAGTACCAGCAGAAGGTGCTGCTGTTCGGGATCGCGGCGGCGCTGGCCCTGCGGACGGTGTTCATCGCGGCGGGCTCGGCCGCGATCAGCATGTTCTCCTGGACGTTCCTGATCTTCGGGCTGGTGCTGTTGTGGACGGCGGTCCAGCTCGTCCGGCACCGCAACGAGGAGCCGGACGTCGACGACAACTTCCTGGTCCGGCGCGCCCGCGGCGTGCTGCCGATGACCACCGACTTCCACGGCGGACGGCTGCTGGCCCACGAGGGCGGCCGCCGGGTCGTGACGCCGCTGCTGCTGGTGTTCATCGCCATCGGCAGCACCGACATCCTGTTCGCGCTGGACTCGATCCCCGCCGTGTTCGGGGTCACCAGCGAGCCGTTCATCGTCTTCACCGCGAACGCGTTCGCCCTGCTGGGGCTGCGGGCGCTGTTCTTCCTGGTGGAGGGGCTGCTGGAGCGCCTGGTCTACCTGTCCATCGGGCTGTCGGTGATCCTGGCGTTCATCGGCGTCAAGCTGATCCTGCACTTCGCGCACGAGGACGTCTCCAAGTCCGTGCCGGAGATCCCCACGCCGCTGTCGCTGAGCGTCATCCTGGGCGTGCTCGTGATCGTCTCCATCGCCAGCGTCCTGCGCGTCCGGGCCCACCCGGAGGAACGGGCCCACGCGAGCGCGGTGGTCATCCGCGCGCACCGCGACGAGAAGGACGGGGGGCACGGCCAGGCGGCCCCCGAGGCCGCCGAGCAGCGCGGCCGGGGCTCCGGAGGGTCCTAGGCCGGGCGGATCCCCGAGAGGTCCCGGGCGACCACGGTGTTGCGGTCGGCGACGGACGTGCCCAGCGACAGCTGCGGCCACAGCCCCGCCAGCTCCTGCCTGCTGCGCTCGCTCCACTCCCGGGCCAGCGGCGCGCGCGTCTTGTAGAAGTTCAGCGCGTACCCGCCGGTGTGGACGCGCAGCAGCGTGAACCCGCCCGGGTACTCCTTGACCGCGCCGACCTCCTGCTGGAGCACCCTGGTCCGGCCCGGCAGGATGGAACGCTTGTTGCGGTGCGTGTGCCCGGCGTGCTGCAGGAACACCCCCGGCGTACGGGCGTACTCCCGCAGCAGCTCCGCCGTCTGCCGCACCTCCAGCGTGGACCCGCCGGCGATGGCCTGCGGGGCGTCCGGGGCGAGCAGCGGATGGTGGCCGAACACGAGCGTCGGCTGGTCGCGATGCGCCCTCAGCTCGGCCCGCAGCCAGGACAACTGCTCGGCCGACAACCCTCCCGCGTCGCCCCCGTCCCCCGGCTTGTCGTACGTGTCGAGGCCCACGACGCGCAGCCCGTTCAGGTCCCGGGCGAAGTACGTCGGCTCCGTGCCGTCGAAGAACCCGTCGCGGAAACAGTCCCGGCCCTGCCACCGCCCCGGCGTACAGGAGGCGTGGTCGCCGCCCTCGTGGGCCCGGTCGTGGTTGCCCCGCGCCACAAAGTAGTCGCGGCCCAGCGTCCCGAACCGGTCGAGCAGCCGCCGCGCCGCGCCCACGTCGGCGGGCGCGGCCTCGCTGGAGATGTCCCCGGCCGCCAGCAGGTACCGCGCCCCACGCCGCCGCGCGTCCGCCACCAGCGCCTCCGTCATGATCTCCGGGTACGGCGGGTGCCCGGGGACCTGCGAGATCCCCTTGACCCACGGCAGCGCGCCGATCAGCCCCGCCACCGTCTCCCCGAGGTGCAGGTCGTTGCACAACGCCACCGAGAACAGGAACCGGCCCGGCGGCGGCTGCGGCGTCGTGAACGCGAACACCCCCGGCCGCCCGGTCGGCCGCCCCGCCGCCCGCCCGCCGACCAGGAACGTCGCCGTCGCGGCCCGGCCCCGTGAACGCGCCTGGTAGTAGTACGTGCGGCCCGGCTCCAGCCCGGTGATCTCCACATGGTGGTACGGGGTCTCCCGCCCGCCCCCGGCCCTCCGGTTCAGCCGCGCCGGATGGACGCCGTACACGATCTCGCCATCGGCCGGCGCGGGCCGCATGCGCCCCAGCCCGTCGTCCGTCCCGGGCACTCCCGTGTACCAGGTGAACACGGCACTGGTCTCGGTGAGCGTCACCAACTCCAGCCCGACCGGCGCCACCTTCCGCGCGACCCCGTACGCCTCCTCCGGCTCCAGCCCCGGCACCAGCGACGCCCCCGCCAGCACCACGCTCAACCGGACGACGTCCCGCCTGCTCACCCTGCAACAGATCACGCGCGCCAGCCTGACACCCCCGGACGATCACGCCCAGACCCAAACCCCACATCAGCCGACCGTGGACACGGCAAGACCGCCCCGGAACGCCGACGCCGCAGAACGAGCGACGCCAACCACCGACAACGCGAAGACGCCCCCACCCGAACGCCAGCGCCGCAAGCACGCAGGACAGGCAACGCAAGCCAAGGACGATGCGGAGACGTCCCTCCAACCGAACACCGACACGCGGCACGACGGAACGGACGACGCCAGCCACGGACAACGCGGAAGCGCCCCACCTCCCGAGCGCGACGCGGAGAGGGCGGCGGGACAGGCGACGCCAGCCACGGACGACACGGAGACGTCCCACCTCCCGACCGCCGACGGGCGAGACGACGGAACGGTGGGTCAGCCGAGGACAGCGCGGAGACGTCCCTCCAACCGAACACCGACACGCGGCACGGCGGAACGGACGGCGCCAGCCGAGGACGGCGCGGAGCGTTCCGCCTTCCGAGCGTCGACGTGGGGAGGGCGGCGGGGCGGGGGTCGTCAGCCGAGGACGGCGCGGAGGCGTTCTTCGCGGAGGCGGCCGGCCCAGGAGTCGTCCAGGGGCGGGAGGTCGCGCTTGACGGCCCAGCGGAGCAGCAGGTCGGCCAGGCCGGGGTTGCGGACCAGGGCGGGGCCGTGCATGTAGGTGCCGATCACGTGGCCGTGGTAGGCGCCCTCGTAGCCGTCGCCGTTGCCGATGCCGACGACCGTCTTGGCCAGCGGGCGGACGCCGGGGCCGAGGCGGGTGACGCCCTGGTGGTTCTCGAAGCCGGTGATGCGGGGGACGCCGAGGGACGGGTCGACGTCGCCGACGATCTCGCCGACGGCGCGCTGCTCGCCCCGGCCGCTGCTGATGTCGATCAGGCCCAGGCCCTCGACGAGCTGTCCTTCCTCGCCGCCGAACTGGGTGCCGAGGAGCTGGTAGCCGGCGCACACCGCGAAGATCACCGCGCCGTAGTCGCGGGCGCGGTGCAGGCCGCCGTCGCCCGCCAGCCGCCGGGCGGCCAGGATCTGCGGGCGGTCCTCGCCGCCGCCGAGCAGGTAGATGTCGCCGTCCACCGGCACCGTCTGGTCGGAGCGGACGTGCACGGTGCGGGTGGTGATGCCGCGCAGCGCGGCCCGGCGCTCCAGCACGATCGCGTTGCCCTGGTCGCCGTAGGTGCTGAGCAGGTCCGGGTAGACCCAGACGATCTTGATGCTGTCGGTGCTAGACGACACGGCCGTACCTCGTTCGGATGTCCTGGAAGGCGGTGTAGTTGGCGATCACGTCCAGATGGCCGGGCGGCACCGCCATGACCGCCTGGTCGATGTCGTCGACCACGGTGAACTGCAGGTCGGCGGCCTCCAGCCGGGCGGCCAGGTCGAGCCGGCGCTCCCCGGTGGCCCAGATCGGGCGGCCCTTGAGGATGCGGTAGTCCACGTCCCACAGCCACGAGGTGTCGCGGCCGTCGGGACCCTGGGCGTTGATCGACAGCGCCACCGGGCCGGGCGCGGGCTGCAGCACGTCGAACGCCTCCAGCCAGCCGGCCGGGTTCTTCGACAGCAGCAGCCGGATCCGGCGGCCCTCGTGCTCGACCGTGGTGTACCGGCCCGCGACCGACCTGACCTGCGCCAGCAGCGGCAGCGCGGTCTCCGGCTGGACGCCGAACTGCGCCACGACGGCCAGCGCGATCGCCGCGTTCGACCGGTTGGCCCGCCCCGGGAGCTGCAGCCCGGTCAGCTCGTACGTCCGGCCGCCGGGCGCGGTCACCCGCTCGCCGTGCAGGATCCAGTCGGGCTTGGGCCGGGTGAACGAGCACTCGCGGCAGCCCCAGTTGGCGCCCTCGCGGTCGAGGGGGCCGCCGCACTCGGGGCACGACCAGGAGTCCTCGCGCCAGTGCTGCCCGGCCGCCACCCAGGTCACGTTCCGGGCGGTCGCGGCGCCCCAGGTGACCAGCGGGTCGTCGCAGTTGGCGATCACGTGGCTGTCCGGCGCGGCCTCCAGGGCCCTGCGCCACTTGCCCGCCAGCAGCCAGATCTCCGCGGCACGGTCCATCTGGTCACGGCTGAGGTTCATCAGCGCGACCACGTTCGCGCCGGTCTCCCGCAGCACCATCGGCACGTACTTCTCGTCGCACTCCAGCACCCCGTACCTCGCGTCGGGGGCGGAGGCCAGCGCCGACACGTGCCCGGTGGGCATGTTCGCGCCGAACGCGTTGGTGGCGACCTCGCCCAGCGGGGTCATCGCCGAGGTGATCAGCCGCGTGGTGGTCGTCTTGCCGTTGGTGGCGCTGACCAGCACGAGCTTGCGATCCCGGGCCAGCCTCGTCAGCAGCTCGGGATCGAGCTTCAGCCCGATCTTGCCTCCGATCACCGAGCCGTCGCCGCGACCGGCCAGCCGCGACATCTTCGCGGCGGTGCGGCCGAGCGCGACGGCCATCTGCGCGCGCAGCGGAAGATCGCTCATGGACTCCTGCTCTTTACGGGTTCGCCTGCCTGCCTGCGAGGTGGACGCGGCTGTGTGGAGCCGAGCCTAGCCTCTTCCCGTACTTCTTGGGCTTTCATCCCACTGTGGCCACCTCCCCGGATGCGATCCGGATCACACCTTGGGGGCCGGTGTCCCGCTTCTGCCATCCTGGACCGGCATGACCGGCCCCGGCCGGAGTGCCCCCCGCGCCGCCCGATCCCCCCGCGCGTGACGGCGTCGGCCGGTACGTTGTCGGAAAACTGGCGACAAGGCGAGGTCCGAGAAGCGATGCAGTGCCCAAGGTGCGGCGAGCGGACACCCGGGGCGACGGGTGCCTGCCCGCGGTGCGGCGCGCCGGCCGACCGGTGGCCCGATCCGCAGGTCCCGCCGGGGAGCGGGGCGTCGCTGGAGGTCACGATGCTCGACCCGCTGAGCGCCCCGCCGGGTCCGGCGGCCCCGCTGCCCCCGGCGCCGCCGGTGCCGTGGTCGGCCGACGAGACCCGGATCGAGCCGTCCGGCGGTTCCGGCCTCCTGGGCGCGCCGGTGGAGACGCCCTCCGCCGACGCCGCGGCCGACCCGGAGGCGACGCAGGCGTGGACGATGCCGCCGGACGACGAGGACGACGCCCCGTCCCCGGCCGCCGAGGTACCCGCGCCGCCCGCGCCCGCGTGGGCTCCGGCACCCGAGCCGCCGAGCCAGTCGATCGTCCCCGACTCCTGGTTCGCCGAGCCCCGGCCGCCGACACCGGACGCCGAGCTGACCCAGCACGTCCCGGTCGAGCCCGATCACCTCGGGCCCGGATCCTCCGGGATGCCTGGATCCTCCGGGATGCCTGGAGCCGCCGACGGGATCTATGGGCCTCCTGGGATCGGTGGGATTTCTGGTGCCGAAGGGATGGGGGCTGCGGGGACAGTTGGGCCCCTTGGGATGCCTGGGCCCCCTGGGATCGGCGGGACCGGGACGGCCGGGTTGGGGACGCCCGAGTCTTCCGGGATGCCTGGGGCCGGGGCACATGGGTCTGGGGTGCATGGGTCTGGGGTGCATGGGTCTGCCGGGATAGACGGGCCCAATGGGATGCATGGGCCCAATGGGATCCCTGAGCTCAACGAGATGTTCGGGTCTTCGGGCATGGCTGAGTCCGGGGGCTTCGGACCCGCCGGAATGGCTGAACCTTCCGGGATGGCCGGGCCCACCGGAGTCTCTGGCCCCGCAGGCATGGCCAGCCCCGTAGACATGTCCGGCCCCGCAGGCATGGCCGACCCCGCAGGCATGGCCGACCCCGTAGGGATAGCCGGGCCCGCAGGCATGGCCGGGCCCGCAGGGATAGCCGACCCCGTAGGGATGGCCGGGCCCGCAGGGATAGCCGACCCCGCAGCCATGGCCGGGCCCGCAGGCATGTCAAGCCCCGCAGGTATGGCCGGGCCCGCAGGCATGGCCGGGCCCGCAGGGATGACCGGCCCTGCAGGGATGGCCGGGGTCGGAGGGCCCGGAGGGATGGCCGGGGTCGGCGGGGTGGCCGGGGCGGAGGCCGTTCCGTCGTGGGGGCCGCCGCCCGGTCCCGGGCCGCAGCAGCAGGACTTCGGTGGTCTCCCCGCTCCGGCGGGCGACCAGGCGTGGCAGATGCAGCCCGGCCAGCCCGGCGCGTACGCGGACCCGGGGTACACGCAGCAGCAGCCGGCGGGCGGCCGGTCCAACAGGTCGCTGGCCATCGTCGTCGGCGTGCTGGTCACGGTCGCGGTGGTGGCCGTGGGCATCGTCATGTGGCCGGACGGCGGCGGGAAGCCGTCGGCCGGGGCGTCCGCCTCGGCGACCCCGCGCAACGCCTCGCAGAAGAACCCGCCCGACGCCAAGCCCGCCGGTCCCCGCCGTCGCCAGGCCGTGGCCGTGAACGAACTCCTGGACGCCAGCGCCGTCACCCGCGGTGAGCTGGGCCGGGCGCTGGCCGCCGCCGCCCGCTGCAAGGGCCTGCCCACCGCCATCGCCGGGTTCCAGCGGGTCGCGCAGCGCCGTACCGCCCAGATCAACCGGACCAGGGCGCTCAAGGTCGGCGCGCTGCGCAACGGCGAGCGGCTGCGGGCGGCGCTCCAGCGGTCGTTCCAGCTGTCGTTGCAGACCGACCAGGCGTTCCTGGCGTGGGCGCAGTCCGTCCAGGGCTGCAAGGGCCGTCCGCCGAGGGACGGCAACTACGCGCGCGGCAACAGCCTGTCCGCCCAGGCGACGCTCGCCAAGCGGCGCTTCACCGTGCTGTGGAACCCGGTCGCCCGCCAGGAAGGGCTCCCCGCCCGTTCCGACACGCAGTTCTGAACGCGCATTCCGACGCGGTCACGCTGCGGCGGTTCTGGAACGCTGAGGATTATCGTGAGAGCCCGGAACGGCTCCCGAGGTAAGGGCTGACATATGCAGTGTCCGGTGTGTCACAGCGACACCGATCCGACCTCGCCGCGCTGCGCTCGCTGCAACGCCGACATCGCCGAGGCGACCGTCCAGGACGCGCCCGAGCCCGAGCCCGAGCAGTCCGCCGAGTCCGCGCAGTCCGCTCCGGACGAGCAGAGCGTCGCGCTGTCACCGGAGCCGTGGGCCGCCGAGACCACGCCCGACACCGGGCCGAGGGAACGCGCCACTCCCCTCGCACCCGAGCCGTGGGCGGCCGATCCCGGGGTGGTCGTCCCGCCGCCCGGCGACCCGTGGGGCGCTCAGGGGCAGTCTGCGCCCGGAGGTTTCCGCGAGGAGGTCACGTCCCTGTCGCCGGAGCCGTGGGAGACGCCCCGGGGCTGGGACCACCCCGAGCCGCCCATGTGGCAGCCCCCGCCGCCCCGCCGCCGCCGCAGCCGGACCGGCCTGTACGTCCTGGCGGGGCTGGGCGTGTGGGTCCTCACGGTGACCGCGGTGGCGATCGTGATCTGGCCCAGCGACGAGAAGTCCACCGCGAACCCGCCGGCGGCCACCACGCTCGTCGAACCCAGCGACCCGGGCTCCGGCACCCCGGTGACCAGCCCCAGCGACACGGCCTCCACCGGCGCCGCCCTCGAACAGGCCACCCGGATCAACGCGCTGCTCGACGACATGGTCGCCACCCGCAGCCAGCTCGGCTCGGTGGTGGCCGGCGGGTGCGACATGTCGGGCCTGGAGAGCATCCGCGACCAGCGCCAGGAGCAGCTCGGCACCGCCCGGTCACTCCAGGTCGACGCCCTGGACGGCGGTGAGGAGCTGAAGAGCGCCCTCACCCGTGCCCTGGAGATCTCCATCGAGTCCAACAATCTCTACATCGCCAACGCCCCCGGCTGCCCCAGCGACGAGGAGGCCGACGACGTCAACACCCGGGCCTCCCAGGCCAAGGCCGAGGTCATCCAGTACTGGAATCCCATCGCCAGCGAACACGGCCTCCCCACCCGCAGTTCCGACGTCATCTGACCCCCACCCGAGCCCTATCCGCACGGACACAGTGTCGCGCCCACCTCAACGGCACGTCCGACACCGGGAACACCGCGGCGACCCACGACCCGGAGAACGCCGCAGGCCCACTCCAGCGTCATCTGGCTATCGGCTGAACGCCGGTGCTCACACAGCGCCCCAACCTCACCGGCCGCCCAGAGTGGCCTGTCGGGTGACGGTGTGGACTGCCTCCGCCTGGCCTTTCCGGGGCCTCGGCGGGCGGGGTGCGGTCAGTCGGTCGGGTGGGCGGGGGTGGGGTCGGGGCGGTCGAACGAGTTCACGAAGCGGTCGGGCCAGCTGAGTACGGCTTCCAGCCAGGAGTCGGCGTGCATCGTGCGGGCGACCTCGTCGAGTTGGTCGTCGGGGTCCAGGCCGACGGCGACGGCGGCGAGGTCGTCGGCGAAGCCCTCGTGGCCGTCCTCCCCGGCCAGTGCGGTGAGCGCGATCGGGCGGTTGGCGGCCAGTTCCATGGAGAGCGGGTGGCGGCGCAGGGCGCGGAGGCGATGGCCGACCTTGGCGTCGGGGGCCTGGCGGAGGCCGGGCAGCTGGTACTCCAGGGGCGGCGCGGGGGCGTGCTTGTCGGGGGCGCCGGAGTCGTAGGGGAAGATGCGGTCCATCTCGTGCAGCCACCGCACCTGCGGGATCACCCAGGCGGGGCCCCGCAGCGTCCCGGCCAGGGCGTTCTCGCCGCTGAGCAGGCGCTGGGCGACGTCCGCCACGGCGGTGGTGAGGTCGTCGGGCGCGAACGCCGACCGCAGCGCCCACGCCCGCCGGGCCACGCACCGCTCCACGACGGTGGCCAGCATGCACTCGCGCAGCCGCGGGGTCAGCCGGGACCAGGCGCGGCCCAGCTCCGGTGGCACGGCGGGCAGCGGCCGGTTGACCACATGGGCGAGCACCAGCGTGTCGGCCCAGACCCGCAGCCAGGCCCACTCGGCGTGCCCGGCGAGCAGGTCGGCCTCGCGCAGCTCGTACAGGGAGCAGGCCCGGCCGGAGCGGCACTCGCAGCCGCACGCGGCCGACCGGCGGCCGTCGACCGGCGGGGGCGGGCCCTTGCGGACGCCCTCCCGGCCCTCGCCGTACGGGATGCGGACGCGCAGCGGGCGGTCCATGCCGTCGGCGAACACCGCCGCCACTCCGGGCCGCAGCGACACCACCTCGCGGGACTGGTCCTCGTCGAGGTTCATCGCCGCGCCGACCTGGTGACGGTCGTCGAACGCGGGCAGCCGGTGGACGACCTTGAGCGCGGTGTTCTTGATGACGTCCGGCACCAGCTTGGTGGGGATCTGCTCGGCGACGATGATGCCCTCGCCGTACGCGCGGATCTCGGCGAGCATCCCGGCGAACAGCTCCACCGCGTGCGAGCTGGTGCGTTCGGGGCCGCGGTTGCGCAGCAGCCGGTGCGCCTCCTCGATGACGATGACGTGCCGCAGCCCGCCGGGGCCGTCGCCGGACCCGGCGTTGCGGGCGCGCATCCGCAGGTGCTCCACGATCCGGATGATCAGCGTGCCCATGAGGAACGCCTTGTCCTCGTCGTTGGCGACGTCCTCGATGGCCAGCACGATGTTGTCGCGGAGCATCCCGCCGATGTCGGCCGGGTGCCCGCCCTCGAAGAACCGGCCCGCGGACCCGATCCGCAGCGAGCGCAGCCGTACGTCCACGAAGCCCTTGACGTCGGCCATCAGCTCGCGGCCGTACCCGACCTCGCCGATCACCTGGAGCGCGGCACGCTGGAGTTGCTCCAGCGTCGGCACCGCGGGCTCCACCAGCGACCCGGGCGCCGCCGCGCCGGTGACGACGTCCCACCCGTTGCTCTCGTACACCCGCTGGAGCGCCTGCGACATGATCTGCGGGAACGGCTCCTCGGCGTCGAACGCCGCCTGGAACAGCGCCCGCACCATGTCGATGTGCGCCTGGACGGGATAGCCGGGCTCGGGCGCCAGCGGGTTGACCGACAGCGGCACCGTCCGGGGGTCGGAGGGGTTGATGACGGTGACGTGCGCGCCGAGGTCCTCGATCCGCCCGGCCATCGCCGCGTACTCCGACTTGGCGGGCTCGATCGCCAGCCACGGCACCCCGGCGCGGGTCAGCTGCTCCAGCAGGTGCCGTACGGTCTGCGACTTGCCCCCGCCGGTCGCCCCGGTCACGAACACGTGCCGGTTGATGGTGGACCTCGGCACGGTGAACGTCCCGACCCGCCGGTCCTGCCCGTCGAGGATCGCGCCCAGCTCGATCGGCGGCTCCCCGCGCTGCGCGTCCACCGTCTCGGAGGTGACGTCGAAGTACCCCGGCTCCACGACCCGCAGCCCGGGGACCTCCCGGCGCGGCAGCCCGGCCAGCGCCGCCAGCGCCCCGGCCGTCGCGACGAACGGGAACCGCAGCTCCGGCTCGGCGACGGCCCGGTTGTGCAGCGCGGGCGGCGGCGCGATCGGCTGGAGCACCTCCGCCAGCGCGCCCGCCCCGTACCCGGCGCGCAGCCGGTACGGATGGTGGGCCAGCTCCATCGAGCCCACGAGCACCGGCGCGATCCGCCCCAGCTCCTCCGGGGACGCCGCCCCGGCCAGCACCCTGACCTGCCACAGCCCCGCCTGGTGGAAGGTGTCCAGCTCGGCCAGCCGCCGGTCGGCGCGCTCGACCGCCAGCCGCGCCTGCTCGTCCTCGCCCCGGCGCAGCATCCGCAGCTCGTGGTGCAGCTCGCGCATCTCGTGGTCGATCAGCCGCTCGTCGGCGGGCTCGGCCACCACGAACCATCCGAACGGCCGGTCCATCAGCGTCACCAGCGTGGACTCGAACAGGCTGGGCCCCGCCGCCCCGTCCCCGCCCCGCCCGACCGGCGGCGCGGGCCGCCCCGGGCACCGCGTCCACACCATCCGCTCGGACTGCCGCATCCACTCGTCCCCGACCGGAACGCCCCGCGCCCCGTTCGGGAACAACAGCCCCTCGTGCCCGTCGCTGACCGGCCCGGCGTTGGTGACCAGCTCCAGCGGCGCCCCGTGCCCGCGCGACAGCCACCCCACCACGAACGCCCGCCGCCGCTGCCGCGCCGCCAGCACGGCGGGCAGCACCGTCACGAAGTCCCACTCCGCCGACGGCACCCGCTCCACCGCGGGCACCGCCAGAATCCGATACCAGGGCCCGGGAAGCCCGGCCACAGGGGGGTTCTCGCTCACGCAGCCATCCCTATCAACCCCACCCTGTCCCCCGCCAGCACGCCTCGTCCCTGTGGATAACCGTCCTACACTCGAACCCGCACGAACCCGGACGAGGGGACTCCCGGCATGCCGCCCATTCCGGTCTCCGGCCCGGCCGCCTCGCAGTCCCTCTTACGCCGCCTCGCCAGAGAGAAGACCCGCGTCTGGTGACAGGCGAGCATCACGCACGAACGTCAGGACGGTCTTCCCCGAGCACGGATGTCCCGCCGTATCCGACTTGCCTCCGCACGCGCCGCCTCTGCCTCGGCCTCCGCTCGCCACCGGTCCTCGATGAACGGCAACACCATGGCCAGACGTTCCAGCGCCCCCGCCATGGCCTCCCGCCAAGCCGCGAATTCCTCGGTTTGATCGCCGCTGTCGGGCCTCTGCGAACGCACCTCACGCAGACCACGCAACGCTGCCCGCAGTTCAGGAGACGCAGGCATCGTCACTTCGCCCTGATACCGAGCAACGGAAGGAAGCGCTGACACGCCGGACAAGGCCCGATCACTTCGCCATGTTCCTCCATCGGATACTTGTTACCACCGATCTTCACCGATTGAACG
>DATADI010000710.1:0-10093 GCA_036258615.1 Thermomonospora sp.
CTGAGCGCCGCCCCGGTGGTGGTGAACGGCTCCACCCGGGTCAGGTCGGCGGCGGTGTCCGACAGCGGGAACGAGCGGACCAGCGCGGTGTCCGCCGTCACCCGCGTCGCCGGCGGGGCCTCCTCCAGGATCACATGGGCGTTGGTGCCGCCGAAGCCGAAGCCGGACACGCCCGCGCGGGCGGGGTGGCCGCGCCTCGGCCACGCGGTCTCCTCGGCGGCGACCGCGAGTCGCAGGTCCTCGAACGGGATGTGCGGGTTCGGCTCCTTGAAGTGCAGGCTCGGCGGGATGGTCCGGTGGTGCAGCGCCAGCACCGCCTTGATCAGCCCGGCGATCCCGGCGGCCGACTCCATGTGGCCGAGGTTCGACTTGGCCGAGCCCAGCAGCAGCGGCGCGTCCTCGGAACGGCCGCCGCCCGCGCCCAGCACCTCGCCGAGCGCCCGCGCCTCGATCGGGTCGCCGAGGAACGTGCCGGTGCCGTGCGCCTCGATGTAGTCCACCTCGGCCGGGTCGATGCCGGCGGCGGCGTACACCTCGCGCAGCAGCGCCTTCTGGGCCTCGGAGTTGGGGGCCACCAGCCCGTTGGAGCGGCCGTCGGAGTTCACGCCGGTGCCCCGGATCACCGCGAGGATCCGGTCGCCGTCGCGCTGCGCGTCCGACAGCCGCTTGAGCACCACCGCGCCGCAGCCCTCGGCGCGGACCATCCCGTCGGCGGACGCGTCGAACGCCTTGCAGCGCCCGTCCGGGGACGTTCCACCGCCCTGGTCGAACGTCATGGTGACGGTCGGCGACAGCAGCAGGTTCACGCCGCCCGCCAGCGCCACGTCCGCGTCCCCGGCGCGCAGCGCCCGGACCGCCAGGTGCGTGGACACCAGCGACGAGGAGCACGCGGTGTCCACGATCATGCTGGGGCCGCGCAGGTCGAGCAGGTACGACAGCCGGTTGGCGATGATGCTGAGCGCCGCCCCGGTGGTGGTGAACGGCTCCACCCGGGTCAGGTCGGCGGCGGTGAACGCGGCGTACTCCGGCGCGGACACGCCGACGAACACGCCGGTGCGGCTGCCGCGCAGGCGCGCCGGGGCCAGCCCGGCGTGCTCGAACGCCTCCCAGGCGACCTCCAGCACGAGCCGCTGCTGCGGGTCCATCAGCTCGGCCTCGCCCGGCGTGATGCCGAAGAACCGGGCGTCGAACCCGGCGACGTCGGCGAGGAACCCGCCGAGCCGGGTCGTCTTCGCCAGCAGGTCGCCCACCTCGGGGGACCCGTCGTCGAAGGCGTCCCAGCGCCCGTCGGGCACCTCGCGGATCGCGTCGCCCTGGCCGAGCAGGAAGCGCCAGTAGTCCTCGGGGCCGGTCAGGTCGCCGGACGCGCCGCCGGGGAACCGGAGGCCGACGCCGATGACGGCGATCGGCTCGTCGGGCTCGGCGCTCCGCGCGCTCGTGCCCGCGCCCGTGGTCACGGGGGCCGGGGCGGGCTCGGCGGTCCCGGCCAGCGCGGCGGCCAGCCTGTTGATCGTGGGGTGTTCCCAGACCAGCGTGGCGGGCAGCGCGCGGCCGAGCAGTTGCTCAAGCTCGCCGGCGATGGCGACGGCGTCGCGCGAGGCGAGCCCGAACTCCTCGACGGGACGGTCGGGATCGACCTCGGCGGCCGTGATCCTGGAGCGACGCGCGATCTGCTCGATCAGGTACTGACGAACCGAATCCTCGGTGATCCGCGTCTCGTCCGGCGCGACTCCAGAACGATCGTTCGACTGCATGGGTGCGGCACTCCCAACGATGAAGCCAGGATCGTTCGAAGCAGGAGGCCCCACCTTGTCCTATATCGGCCGCCCCACGATGCGCATCCAGACCACTTTTCTCCCCTGTTACTTGTCACGGCCGTGACAAGACGTCGTCATGGCGGATGTGGCCAGATGGGAGGGTCGCGGACCCCTGGGCGCGGCCCTTTCGGGCCGGAAATCGGGGACCATATGGGGACGCATCACGATAGCAACTGCCAGGTATAGGAGGAAGGCGGCGCGCCTTGCGCCGCCATGGTTCAGGTGACCCGGGGTCGGTATCGATGGGCGCTGGCGGTGGTGGCCGTCAGCGCGTTCATGATCACCATGGACAACACGGTGGTCGCCATCGCGCAGGAGACGATCCGCCGCGACCTCGGGCTCGCCCCCTCCTCGTTGCGCTGGGTGACGGTCGGCTACATCCTGATGTTCTCCTGCCTGATGATCGCGGGCGGGCGGCTGGCCGACATCTACGGCTGCCGGATCACCTTCGTCGCGGGGATGGCCACCTTCACCGCGGCCTCGGCGGTGTGCGGGCTGGCCCAGTCGGAGGCGGTGCTGATCCTGGCCCGTGTCGTCCAGGGCGCCGGGTCGGCCATCGCGCTGCCCGCCACGCTGGTCATGGTCACCGTGGGCCGCACCGACAAGCAGCGCTCGATCGGGCAGGTCGTGTGGCTGGCGTCGCTGTCGCTGGCGATGGCGGGCGGGCCGAGCATCGGCGGGTTCATCGTCGAGCACTGGCACTGGGGCTGGATCTTCCTCATCAACGTGCCGGTGGGCCTCGCGGTGATCGCCCTGGGGCTGGCGGTGCTGACCGGGCGCGACAACGAGGCCGGGACACCGGTGGACCTGCCGGGTGTGCTGATCTCGGCCACCGCGCTGTTCGCGCTGGTCTACGCGTTCCACGTGGGCGGCGAGCTGGGCTGGGGCGACCCGCAAGTGCTGGCGGTGCTGGCGCTGGCGGTGGTCGCCGGGATCTGCTTCGCCGTCGTGGAGTCCTGGGCCCCCGACCCGATGATCGACATGGCGTTCTTCCGCAACAAGATCTTCACCGGCGGGATCGTCACCTCGATGCTGTGGGGCATCGGGTTCAACGGGGTCATGTACTACTCGGCGCTGTTCATGCAGACGGTGCTGGGGTTCAAGCCGACGACCGCCGCGCTGGCCTACGTGCCCACGGCCGCGCTGGTCATGGTCATGGCGCCGGTGTCGTTCGTGCTGGCGGCCAAGTGCGGCTCCCGGCTCGCGGTCGGCGGCGGCATGGTGCTGATGGCCGCCGGGATGGCGGCGTTCACCGCGCTCCGCCAGGGCGACGGGTTCCCGCAGCTCATGCCGGGGATCGTGCTGATCAGCATCGGCTCGGCGATGACGATGCCGCTGGGCATGTACGTGCTCAAGTCGGTGCCCGAAAGCCGCGCGGGGGTGGCCGGGGGCATCATCAACGTCGTCCGCGAACTGTCGGCCGGGATCGGCATCGCCATCCTCGGCGTGGTGGTGGACACGCTGGAGGCGAGGGCCACGGAGTCCGGCGCGGGCAAGGCCGAGGCGTTCCGGCAGGGCGCCTCGGTGGGTCTGCTGGTGGGGGCGGCGCTGGTGCTGCTCGGCGCGGTGGTCGCCGCGTTCACCATGCCCACCCGGCGGCAGGCGAACGACTCCGACGCCGCCGCCGGGACCGAGAAGGCCGCCCCCGCCCCACGGGAGCCCGCCATGGCGGGCGCGCCGATGCACGCCGCGCCCGTCGAACGGCGTGCCCCCCGTTACGCGACGTCCCCTCCCGCGTCGGGTTGGGAACGTGCCTCCCGCGCGACCGTGGAACTGTGGCCCCCGCCGCCGCCCCCCGGCTGGTACAAGCCGTACGACCCGAACGAGGGGCCCCCACCGGACGAGGACCGGCGTTTCCGGGGCGACGCCTGGTGAGGCGGCTTTGTGTTCCGGGTGACAAAAACACGGTGGCGATTCACGGCCTCGCCACTAGCCGACGAGCCCACCACGACAGGTAGTTTCACGCTCACTCAGGGAGGTGGAAGTGCAGCGGACCGTCGTCCTCTACGCGCTGGGCTCGCGCGGCGACATCCAGCCCTGCGTGGCACTCGGTCAGGGCCTCGCCGCCCGTGGCCACACCGTGCGCGTCGTCGCCGCCGCCCGCTACGCCGCCCTGATCGCCGCCGCCGGGCTGGAACCGGCCTCCCTCAGCGTGGACCCCGCCGAGCTGCTCAACACCGACGAGGGTCAGGAACTCCTCGCCGGGGGGCGTAATCCCGTCAGGTTCCTGAGGGGTTTCCGGCGTCTTCTCGGGCCGCTCGCCGAACGGCTGCTGGGTGAGGTGCTCGCCGCCTCCCGTGACGCGGACCTGGTGCTCGCGCCCACCGCCGGTGGTCTCGCCGAGCATCTCGGGAGCCACCTCGGGGTGCCCGCCGTCGAAATCCACTACCAGCCCAGTCGCCCCACGGGGCGGTTCCCGCATCCGATGGTGCCGCAGGCCCGTCTCCTGGGCCGCTTTGGGAACCGGCTGAGTTACCGGGCGGTGGACCAGGTGGCGTGGCAGTTCGCTCGGCCGTTCATCAACCCGTGGCGTCGTGGTGCCCTCGGGCTGCCGCCCGCGCCGATGTTCGGGTCCCTGAAGCGGCACACCGCGTTGTGCTGTTTCAGCTCCATCGTCGTGCCGCGCCCCGACGACTGGCCCGCCGACGTGCACCTGACGGGGTACTGGTTCGTGCAGGAGCCGTCCTATCGGCCGCCGGAGGAACTGGCCGCTTTCCTCGATGCGGGGCCGCCTCCGGTGTACGTGGGCTTCGGGAGCATGGTGCCGCCGGATCCCGCCAAGGCTCACCGTCTGGTGCGTGAGGCGTTGCGGCGGGCGGGTGTGCGCGGTGTCGTCCAGGGCGATCCCAAGAACGACGCGGTCGGCTCCGACGGTGACGTCATGGTGGTGGAGGACGTCCCGCATTCGTGGCTGTTCTCCCGAATGGCCGCCGTCGTGCATCACGGAGGCGCCGGTACGACCGCCGCCGGTCTCCGCGCCGGTGTTCCCACGGTGGTGTGCCCGTTCTTCGGTGACCAGCCCTACTGGGGCGAACGTGTCGCGGCGCTCGGTGCGGGGCCGTCTCCGATCCCGTTCCGCCGCCTCACCGTGGGGACCCTCGCGGGGGCGATCCTGCGCGCGACGAACGACGACGACATGAAGGCGAGCGCCAAGGACGTCGGTGACCGTCTCTCCCGGGAGGACGGCACGACACGGGCCTGCGAAATCATCGAGGGCCTTCTCTCCTGACCGGCCCGGCCCCGGTACCGTTCACTGCTACGGTCGGCGGTCGTCCGCGTTCACGACCGCGGCCCTGACATATCACGCAGGCCGGAAATCAGTTTTCCGTTCCTTTCTGTTCCGCCGCGAGACGGTTTTCCCCGGATATTTCTCCCTCGGGTGCCCCCCATGTCCTCCGTACGGGGGACGGCTCGGTTCACCTGCACGAGGGGCGACATGACCCCGGTCCGCCGACAAGGATGCGGAACTGACGAAAGGACGGTCATGGAACGGATGCCGATCATATTCCGCGCCCGGCCCGGAACCATGCGCGACCCGCTGGGAAACCACGGGTCCGGGTCCCGTTCCTCGTCCGGCCCCGCTCGCATGGCGCCGGTCTCCGGCGTCGCCGCACGCGTCCAGGCGGGGCCCGACGACGTCCCCGTGACGCGCCGGCGGGTGTTCCTCGTCGCGGGCGCCACCGGGCCGACGGGCGAGGCGACGGTGCGGTTGATGGCCGCGCGCGGCGACCGCATGGTGCTGACCGGCCGCAACGCCTCCCGGCTGGAGGAACTGCGCGTCCGCTACGGACGGCAGGTCGCCACGTACACCGGTGACGTGTCACGGCCCGAGGAGGCGACGCGGGCCGTCGGGCAGGCGCGCCGGGTGTTCGGCCGTCTCGACGGACTGGTGCACATGATCGGCGGTCTCGGCTCGGGACCGGCGGCGCGCACCACTCCGGCCACCCACGAACGGCTGCTGCACGCCAACTTCCTGTCGGCGGTGGTGACGACACAGGCCGTGCTGCCGCATCTGAGCCGTCCGTCCTGGCTGGTCTACATCGGGTCGCTGGCCGCCACCAGCCCTCCGCCGAACTTCGGTGCGTACGCCGCCGCCAAGGCCGCCCTGACCGCCTGGGCCCGTGCCCTCGCCCGTGAGACCGAACACCTCGGCGTCCACGTGAACGTCGTGCAGACCGCCCCGGTCGGCACACCTCCCCAGCCGGGCGAGGCGCGGCTGGTCACCCCCTCCGAGGTGGCCCACGTCGTGGTGTTCCTCACGAGCCCGAACGGCCTCAGCGGGAGCGTCGTCCCGGTGCCGGGACGGCGCGCCGACACCGGCGACGCGAAACCGGCGGCGCCGCCGAACTGAACTTCACGGAACGGAGGGACGGATGGATCTGGGTCTGCGGGGAAAGCGGGTCCTCGTCACCGGCGGGACCCGGGGCATCGGCCGCGCGACCGTCCTCGCGTTCGCCCAGCAGGGGGCGCACGTGTACACCTGCCACCGCAACGACACCGACGCCGCCGCGAGGCTCGCGGAGAACCTGCTCGCCCTGGACGTCCGGCACCGCATCGAGCTGGCCGACGTCGGCGTCCCCCAGCAGGCGCGCGCCATGGTGAGGAACGCCGCCGACTTCCTCGGACGCATCGACGTCGTCGTCAACAACGCCGCCGTCGTCACCCGTGCGCGGCTTTCGGAGACCACGCCCGAGGCGTGGGAACGGGTGATGGGGGTCAACCTCGGAGGCGTGTACGAGGTCACCCGTGCCGCGCTGCCGTCACTGGCCCTCCGGGCGAGCGTTATCACCATTTCCTCGGCGGTGGCCACACGCGGCATGGCGGGACGCACCGCGTACGCGACGTCCAAGGCGGCGCTCCTCGGGTTCGTACGCTCGCTGAGCCGTGAACTGGGGCCGCTGGGGTTCCGGGTGAACGCGGTGGCCCCCGGAGTGGTGGAGACCGAATCCGGTGTCCCCGACGCTGCGCGCGTGCGGTACACGCGGATGACCGCCCTCGAACGCCTGGGGACCCCCGCCGAAGTCGCCAACGTGGTGCTGTTCCTCGCCAGCGACCTGTCGGCGTACATCACCGGGCAGACGATCCATGTCGACGGGGGCGCGTGATGGCCAAGGGTCCCGTACGGCTGGTCCTCACCATGACGGTCCGCAGCGAGGACGCCGTCCTCTTCGAGGCCGCCTGGGCCCGCGCCGCCGACTGGACCGGGAAACGCCCGGGGTGTCTCCGCCAGACGCTCGTGCTGAGCCCGTCCAGGCCATCCGGAACGGCCCGGCCGAGAGAAGTGACCTACCAGCTCATCTCGGACTGGGCGGACGCCAAGCGCTTTCACGCGTTCGAACGCAGCCGGGAGGGGGCCGACGCGACCGCGGGGCTGCGCATGCTGCGCACGTCGGTGCGCACGGAGGTGTGGCAGATCCGCGACCACCAGGAGGCAGGCCCATGACGCGACCACGATCGGAACGGATACCACACGTTAGAATCGCCGGACCGGGCCGGCGGGGACATTCTCTTCGCGTTTTTGCACAGCGCTGGGACAAGCCGTCGTTCACGGGGTGCAGATGAAGACCATACGCGTGCTCATCGCCGACGACCAGCCGCTCGTCCGGGACGGCCTGCGCGCCACGCTCGGGGGCATCGCGCCCATCGAGATCGTGGGCGAGGCCCGCGACGGGCTGGAGGCGGTCCGGCTGGCCCGCCGGATCCGGCCCGACGTGCTGCTGATGGACATCACCATGCCGCGCATGAACGGCCTGGAGGCCACCGCCGAGATCTGCGGCCCCGGGGGCGTGGACGGGGTGCGGGTCGTCATCCTCACCATGTTCGACCAGGACGAGCACATCTTCGCCGCACTGCGCGCCGGGGCCAGCGGCTTCATCGTCAAGGACGCCCCGGCCGCCAAGGTCGCCGAGGCGGTGCAGACCGTCGCGCACGGGGAGGCGCTGCTGTCGCCGACCGTGACCCGCCGCCTGATCAGCGAGTTCTCCCGCCGCCCGCACCTGTCCCCGACCACCGCGGCGGCGATGTCCACCCTCACCGGCCGTGAGGTGGACGTGTTCAAGCTGCTGGTCCGCGGGTTCAGCAACGAGGACATGGCGCGGATGCTGTCGCTGGGCGAGAGCACCATCAAGTCGCACGTGCAGCACCTGTACCAGAAGCTCGGTGTCCGGGACCGGGTGCAGATCGTCATTTTCGCGTACGAACACGGCCTGCTGCGCCCGGGAATCGGCGCGACGTCCCTCGAGGGAGGGAGTCCGTCCCCCGCGCGAGGGACGTGACGATTCACGAACGGGTGGGACGACACGGGTGAATCGCTTTTCCTACCGTGGAAAACGCGGTCGGAAAGCCCCCGTTTCCCTGATCCAGGACGTGCGCCATGAGTGTCGAACTCCCCTCCACCCCAGCGCCACGGCGCTGGGTCCGGTGCGCGGGCTGCGGACTGACCGTCTACGTCCCCAAGCTCGACCGCGCGCTCGGCGTCTGTCCCGAGTGCGGCCACCACCACCGGCTGGGCGCGGTCGAACGCCTCCGGCACCTGCTCGACGACGGCTCCTTCACCCCGGCCCCCGACCGGGTCCGCGGCGGCGACCCGCTGGGCTTCGCCGACACCCTCCCCTACCCGGCCCGGCTCGCCGACGCGCGCTCCCGCACCGGCCTGGACGACGCGGTGCTGCGCGGCCGTGGGGCGCTCGGCGGGCATCCGGTGGTGGTGGCGGCCATGGACTTCGCCTTCCTCGGCGGCAGCATGGGCGCGGCGGTGGGCGAGTCGATCACCCGCGCCGCCGAGGCCGCCCGCACGACCCGCACGCCGCTGCTGCTGGTGGCCGCCTCCGGCGGGGCCCGCATGCAGGAGGGCGCGGTGTCGCTGATGCAGATGGCCAAGACCGCCGACGCCCTGGCCCGCTGCCGCCGCGCCGGGGTCCTCACCGTGGGCGTGCTGACCGACCCCGTCTTCGGCGGCGTCACCGCCTCCTTCGCCACCCTCACCGACCTGCTGGTCGCCGAGCCGGGCAGCCTCATCGGCTTCGCCGGCCCCCGCGTCATCGCCGCCGCCACCGGCCGCCCGCTGCCCCCCGGCTTCCAGACCGCCGAGTACCTGCTGAGCCACGGCATGCTCGACCGCGTCGAGCCCCGCCCCACCCTCCGCCCCCTCCTGATCCGCCTCCTCGCCCTGCACCACGCCCCACCCGTGGTACGCCCCCTCCCCGACCGTCCGAGCCCGGCCGACGCCCACCTGCAGGTCGCCCCGGGTGTTCCTGCCGAACGCGACAACGCGCACGCGCCATACCCCGCCGAGTCCTTCCCGCCTCATCCGGACGCCCAAGGCACCCAGCACGACTCCCAGGGCACCGCGCACGCCCCGCGCATCGGGGCTCCCCCGACCGAGGCGGCCCCAGGTCCACGCCCGGTCCCCGGCCCCGGCCCCGAGCATCCGACGGCGTGGGAGGTCGTCCGGGCGGCCCGGGACCTCCGGCGGCCCACGACACTCGACTACATCGCCCTGATGTGCGACGACTTCGTGGAGCTGCACGGCGACCGGCTCTACGGCGACGACCCGGCCGTGGTCGGCGGCCTGGCGTCCCTGAACGGCTGGAACGTGATGGTGGTCGGCCACCAGAAGGGCCATGACACCGCCGAGCTGGTCGCCCGCAACTTCGGCATGCCCCGGCCCGAGGGCTACCGCAAGGCCCTACGACTCGCCCGGCTGGCCGAACGGCTCGGCCTTCCCCTGGTCACCCTGGTCGACACCCAGGGCGCGGCCCCCGGCGTCGACGCGGAACGCCGCGGCCAGGGCTGGGCCGTCGCCGAGATCCTGGCGGCCCTGGCCGAGTTGTCCGTCCCGGTCGTCGCCACCCTCACCGGCGAAGGCGGCAGCGGCGGCGCCCTCGCACTGGCCCTCGCCGACCGCGTCCTGATGCTGAGCAACGCCTGGTACTCGGTCATCAGCCCGGAGAGCTGCTCGGTCATCCTCCTCGGCGACCCCTCCCACGCCGAGACCATGGCCACCCGCCTCCGCATCACCGCCCCCGAGCTGCTCCGCCTGGGCATCATCGACCGGATCCTCCCCGAGCCCCCCGGCGGTGCCCAGCAGTCCCCCACCGCCATGGCCGAAACCCTCCGCACCGCCATCCACGAGGCCCTGTCCGACCTGACCCCCCTCCCCCCCACCGACCTCGTCACCCGCCGCCACCACCGCTACCGCCACCTGGGCGAGGCCCCCCATGCCTGACCCCACCCCGAGCGCAGAACACACCAGGGACCTCTTCCTCGCCGCCACC
>DATADI010000711.1:0-10178 GCA_036258615.1 Thermomonospora sp.
TGAGCGAGGACAGGGCCGCCCACTGCAGGGCCAGCCCCGCCGCGGCGAGGACGGCGCCGCCGCACCAGGCCCCGCTGCCGGCCATCGCGCGGGCCAGCCGGAGCGGCCGGGTGCCGTTCAGCGGCTCCATGCGGCCGGCCGCCGCCTTGAACGACGCGATGCCCAGCAGGTAGGCGACGCTGGAGGCGACCGCCGCCGCGGTCGCCCATGGTGTGCCCATGTCCATGACGACTCCGGTACGGCGTGGCCGGGCGGGGACCCGGGGGTGCGGTCAGCCCGAACACTAGAGCATTGTTGGCGGATTGCCAATAGTTGTTGGCGCATCGTCAACAGCTCCCGTACCGGCGGACGGCGCGTGTGAGGCGGGGGGACGCGCCGGGCTTTCACAGCCGTATGTTTCGGATGTGCGCAGGATGTATCACCGCGGGTACGCGATCCGCCGTCCCGTGTAACGCGGCGTTCCTAGCTTCCGGGGTGTCCACTCAGACATCTGGAGGCAGTGCGATGACGGTTATGACCGACCCCCGGGAAGGCCGGGCGGCCTCCGTGGTCGGTCCCGCGGCGAAGGGCGGCCGTTGGATCGACGACTGGGAGCCGGACGACGAGGCGTTCTGGGCGCGCACCGGCCGCCGGGTCGCCGCCCGTAACCTGGTCTTCTCCATCCTCACCGAGCACCTGGGCTTCTGCGTCTGGCTGCTGTGGAGCATCGCGGTGCTCAACCTGAACACCGTGGGGATGCAGCTGTCGGTGGGACAGGTGCTGTGGCTGACCACGCTGCCGAACCTGGTCGGCGCGGCCATGCGGATCCCCTACACCTTCGCCCCGGCGCGGTTCGGCGGACGGAACTGGACGATCGTCAGCGCGCTGCTGCTGTTCATCCCGTGCGGCCTGTTCGTGTACGCGATCGAGAACCCCGACATCCCGTACTGGGCGCTGCTGCTGATCGCGGCGACCACCGGCCTGGGCGGCGGCAACTTCGCCTCCTCGATGGCCAACATCACGCACTTCTACCCGACGAGCAAGCAGGGCCTGCCGCTCGGGCTGAACGCGGCGGGCGGCAACCTCGGCACGAGCGTCACCCAGCTCGCCATGCCGCCGCTGATCGTCGCCTTCGGGCTGGTCGCGGTCGGCTGGGTGTGGATGCCGTTCCTGCTGCTGGCCGCGGTGTGCGCCTACTTCTTCATGAACAACCTGAGCAAGGCGACGTCCGCCTACACGCTCCGGGAGATGGCGGCGATCGCCCGGGAGCGCCAGACGATCACCATGTCGGTGCTGTACATCGGCACCTTCGGGTCGTTCATCGGGTACGCCTTCTCGTTCGGCGTGCTGATCAAGGCGCAGTTCCCCGACATCAAGGGCTCGGACGTCATCTGGCTGGGCGCGTTCGCCGGGTCGCTGGCCCGCCCGTTCGGCGGCTGGCTGGCCGACCGGTTCGGTGGCGCGCGGGTCACCGCGATCGACTTCCTGCTGATGGCGGTGGGCATCGGGGCGGTGGCCTACGCGGTGGAGGCGGGCAGCTGGCCGCTGTTCCTGGCGGCGTTCCTGTTCGTGTTCATCACCACCGGGATCGGCAACGGCTCGACCTACAAGATGATCCCGGCGATCTTCCGGACCCGGGCGCTGGAGGGCGTGGACGCCTCGGACGCGGAGGCGACCGGCCGGGCCCTGGCCACGGCGCGGCGCCGCGCCGCCGCCGCGATCGGGATCTCCTCGGCGGTGGGCGCCCTGGGCGGCGTGCTGGTCCAGCAGGCGTTCCGGATCTCGCTGGAGCAGACCGGCGGCATCGGCCCGGCGCTGGTCGGCCTGGCGGTGTTCTACGCGGTGTGCATGACGCTGACCTGGGCGACCTACCTGCGGAAGGTGCAGATCGGCGGCCGGCGGATGAGCATGGCCGAGGCCGGCGTCTGACGATGACCCGGAGGCGCGCCGGGCGCGGCGCGCCGGCACGGACGCCGGCGCCGCGCTCGGCGTCAGGCGTGGTCGGAGACCAGTTCGGCGCCGCGCGGATCGGCCTGGCGGGCGCAGTGCGCGCAGCAGTACCAGTGCCGGTCCACCTCGACGCCGTGCCCCAGGATGCGGCAGGAGCAGTGCTCGCAGATCGGCGCCATCCTGGTGATGGCGCACTCGAACGAGTCGAAGGTGTGCACCGCCCCCTGCGCGTGCACCTCGAAGGACATGGCGTAGTCGTTCCCGCAGACCTCGCACGTGGCCATCGGCGTCTCCCCCCGGTTCGCCGCCCGTGTACGTACGCGACCTACCCAGCCGGAGGCGGGGTCTACCGCGCCGGCTCCCAGGTGGGCCCGAAGCCGGGCTCGCGGCCGTCCTCCAGGTAGACCGCGCGGCCCTCGGCGATGCCGCGCAGGCTCGGCTCCATCCGGCGGGCGATGTGCGGGGCGGCCAGCTCGGGGATCTTCTCCGGGGCCACCAGCACGTGGTCGGACAGCTCGTCGGCCGGCAGCCGGATGCCGGTGATCTCCTCGGCGGTGACGCTGCCGCCGAACACGAACACGTTGACCGCGTCGACCCCCTCGTGGGGCGGCCCCCAGTCGACGCAGGCCAGCCCGTCCAGCCGGGGCACGAAGCCGAGCTCCTCCTCGCACTCGCGCACGCACGCGGCGAGCGGGGACTCGCCCTGCTCGATCACCCCGCCCGGCAGGAACCAGCCCTCCTTGTAGGTGGGCTTGACCAGCAGGACGCGGCCCAGGTCGTCCAGGAGCAGGGCCGCGGCGGCGCCCCGGGTGCGGGGCAGGGAGGCGTAGTAAGCAACGTCGGGCATGGGACGAGGCTAAGGCGTGCCCGGGGCCCCGCCCGGCGGCCGTTCGCCGCAACGATCCGCAGCGGCGGCGGTGGCCGTCGATCCGTTCGAGGGCGCATCGGCGAGCGCCGAATGAGACCCCCAGGCGGACGAGAACAGCGGACATGCGATCACCGCCCGCGCGGCGCCGGTGGGGCGCACCGTGCTGGAGCGTGCCAGGACAGGGCGCTGACCTTGGTGAACGCGGCCGGGTGAGCCGCTTTTAACATCCGGGACACAAGTGGGACGCCTTTGCGAAACGCCTTCCGCACACGATCGGCCGCATGGCGGTGAGTGAGAAGGTGAGCCCGCAGGGCCTCGCGGAGGCGCCGGGCGGCACGCCGACGCACTGTCCGTACTGCGCGTTGCAGTGCGGCATGGCGGTGGGCGGGAGCCCGGTGCGGGTGACGCCCCGGGAGGACGTCCCCGCCAACCGGGGCGGGCTGTGCCAGAAGGGGTGGACGGCGGCCGAGCTGCTCACCGTCCCGGACCGGCTGACGACGCCGCTGATGCGGGCGCACCTGGGCGCGCCGCTGGAGCCGTGCACCTGGGACGAGGCGCTCGACCGGATCGCCTCGGAGATCACCCGGCTGCAGGCCCGGCACGGCCGCGACGCGATCGGGGTGTTCGGCGGCGGCGGCCTGACCAACGAGAAGGCCTACCAGCTCGGCAAGTTCGCCCGGATCGCGCTGCGCACCTCGCAGATCGACTACAACGGCCGGTTCTGCATGTCGTCGGCCGCCGCCGCGCTCAACCGCGCGTTCGGGCTGGACCGGGGGCTGCCCGGGCCGATCACCGACCTGGCGGGCGCGGACGCGATCATGCTGGCGGGCGGGAACGTCGCCGAGACCATGCCGCCGTTCATGCGGCACCTGACCGAGATGCGCGAGCGCGGCGGGGCGCTGATCGTCATCGATCCGCGCCGCACCAGCACCGCCCGGCAGGCCGACCTGCACCTGCAGCCGACGCCCGGCACCGACCTGGCGCTGGCCAACGGCATGCTGCACCTGGCGATCACCGAGGGCCTGCTGGACGAGGCGTTCATCGACGGGCGCACCGGCGGGTTCGAGGCGGTGCGGATCGCGGTGAACGGCTACTGGCCGGACCGGGTCGAGCGGATCACCGGGGTGCCGGTCCCGCAGATGCGCGAGGCGGTGCGGCTGCTGGCGCGCGGGCGCCGGTCGCTGATCCTCACCGCCCGGGGCGCCGAGCAGCACGCCCGCGGCACCGACACCGTGACCGCCTTCATCAACCTGGCGCTGGCCCTGGGGCTGCCCGGCCGGGAGGGCGGCGGGTACGGCTGCCTGACCGGGCAGGGCAACGGGCAGGGCGGACGTGAGCACGGCCAGAAGGCCGACCAGCTCCCCGGCTACCGCAAGATCGACGACCCGGCGGCCCGCGCGCACGTCGCGAAAGTGTGGGGGGTGGATCCGGAGATCATCCCCGGTCCCGGCCGGTCGGCGTTCGAGCTGCTGGACGCGCTGGGCGCCGACGACGGGCCGAAGGCCCTGCTGCTGTTCGGGTCCAACCCGGTGGTGTCGGCGCCGCGCTCCGGGCGCATCGAGGAGCGCCTCAACGCCCTGGACTTCCTGGCCGTGTCGGACTTCGTGCTGTCGGAGACCGCCCGGCGCGCCGACGTGGTGCTGCCCACGGCGCAGTGGGCCGAGGAGTCCGGCACGCTGACCAACCTGGAGGGCCGGGTGCTGCGCCGCCGCCGGGCGGTGGACCCGCCCGCCGGGGTCCGCACCGACCTGGAGATCCTCGCGGGGCTGGCCGGGCGGCTGGCGGCGCCGGGCCGGTGGAGCACCGACCCCGCCGAGGTGTTCGAGGAGCTGCGCGCCGCCAGCGCCGGGGGGCCCGCCGACTACTCGGGCATCACCTACGAGCGGATCGAGCGGGAGGGCGGGGTGTTCTGGCCCTGCCCCTCGGAGGACCATCCGGGCACGCCGCGCCCGTTCGCCGAGCGCTTCCACACCCCGGACGGCCGTGCGCGGTTCGTACCGGTCGAGCACTCGGGCGCGGCCGAGGGCGTCGACGAGCACTATCCGGTGTACCTGACCACCGGCCGGGTGCTGGCGCACTACCAGAGCGGTGCGCAGACCCGGCGGATCGGGCCGCTGGTGGACGCCTCCCCGGAGCCGTTCGCCGAGATGCACCCGGACCTGGCCGAGCGGCACGGGGTGGCCGACGGCGGGATGGTCCGGGTGACGAGCCGGCGCGGCACGGTCATCGTGCGCGCCCGGCTGGTCGACTCGATCCGGCACGACACCGTGTTCATCCCCTTCCACTGGGCCGAGGAAGGCCGCGCCAACCTGCTGACCAACCCAGCGCTCGACCCGATGTCGCGGATGCCGGAGTTCAAGGTGTGCGCCGTGCGGGTCGAGCCCCATGAGGAGAACGGAGCCGATCTGTGAGCGGGATCGTCGTCGTGGGGAACGGCATGGCCGGGTCCCGGTTCGTCACCGAGATGCGCGACCGCGACCGGGAGGTGCCGCTGACGGTCTTCGGGGCCGAGCCCCAGCAGCCCTACAACCGGGTGCTGCTGTCGAACGTGCTGGCCGGGAAGTCGCGCCCGGACCAGATCGGCCTGGTCGACCCGTCCTGGTACGAGCGGCACGGGGTGGACGCCCGGCTCGGCGTCGAGGTCGTCCGCGTCGACCGGGAGGCGCGCGAGGTGCACGCCTCCGACGGCACGGTCACCCCGTACCGGACGCTGGTGATCGCCACCGGCAGCACCGCGTTCGTGCCGCCGATCCCGGGCACCCTGGACGGGCTGCCCGCCGGGGCGGTGGCGTTCCGGACGCTGGACGACTGCGTGCGGATCATGGAGGCCGCCGGGCGGGCCGAGCGCGCCGTGGTGGTCGGCGGGGGGCTGCTGGGCATCGAGGCGGCCCGCGGCCTGGCCGGCCGCGGCCTGGACGTCACGGTGGTGCACCTGGCCGGGCACCTGATGGAGCGCCAGCTCGATCCCGGCGCGGGCCGGGTGCTGGCCCGGACCCTGGGACGCCTGGGCATCCGCGCCCGCCTGGAGGCCAGCGTCACGGCGCTGCGCTCGGAGCCCGAGGGCGACGGTGCGCGGGTCAGCGGCGTGGAACTGGCCACCGGCGAGGTGCTGCCCGCCGACGTGGTGGTGCTGGCGTGCGGGGTCCGCCCGGACGTGACTTTGGCCCGCGAGGCCGGGCTGGAGGTGGACCGGGGCATCGTGGTGGACGAGATGCTGCGTTCGGTCACCGACCCGTCGGTGCGGGCCATCGGCGAGTGCTCCCAGTACGGCGGCGAGGTGTACGGGCTGGTCGCGCCCGCCTGGGAGCAGGCGGCGATCCTGGCCGACCTGCTGGCGGGCACCGACACCGCGGCGCGGTTCACCGGGGCCCGGCAGATCACCCGGCTCAAGGCCGCCAGCGTGGAGCTGGCCGCGATGGGGGAGACCCACCACGGCGACGAGGACCCCGACGTGGAGGTCGTGCAGTTCGCCGACCCGGCGCGCGGGACGTACAAGAAGGTGGTCATCAAGGACGACCGGCTCATCGGCGCGATCCTGCTGGGGGAGACCGGCACCGCCGGAACCCTCACCCAGCTGTACGACCGGGCGGCTCCGTTGCCCTCGGACCGGCTCAGCCTGCTTTTCCCCGGTGTGAGCGGCACCGCCGTGAGCGATTCGCCGGTGCGGATGCCGGACGCCGCGACGGTGTGCCATTGCAACAACGTCTCCAAGGGGCAGATCCGCGCCTGCTGGGAGCAGGGCGCGCGGACGGCCGACGAGGTCTGCGCCCGTACCCGGGCCAGCTCGGGGTGCGGAAGCTGCCGCGACGCGGTGGAGGGCATCGTGTCGTGGCTGGACGAGCAGGAGGCCGCCCCGACCGGCTGACCACCCGGCCGTGACCACCCGGCCGTAAGGACGGTCAGAACACGCGAAAAGTGATGAACCCGCCGTGACCCGGCGGGTTTTCGCTGTGTTCAGGTCACAGGATGACCACGAAAGGATTTCGAGGTGAGCGGCTTTTAACACGCCGGTGACAAAGGGGACGCAGCGGCGAAACGCCCCCTGCTGAGTATCGCCCCATGGACGTCGGAGGGGATACCCACAGAAGACTGGTGGTCGTCGGCCACGGCCCCGCCGGGCACCGGCTCGTCGAGGCACTGCGCGAGCGGGACGCCGCGGGCGCCTGGCGGATCACGGTGATCGGCGAGGAGACCCGCCCCGCCTACGACCGGGTCGCGCTGACCTCGTACCTGACCGAGGACGCCGACCTCGCGTTCCCGGCGCACGACCCGGACGTCACGCTGCACACCGGCGACCCGGTGACCGCGGTCGACCGGGCGGCGCGCACGGTCACCACCGCCTCCGGGGCGGTGTTCGGCTACGACGCGCTGGTGCTGGCCACCGGGTCGTCGCCGTTCGTGCCGCCGGTGCCGGGCCACGACCTGCCGGGCGTGTTCGTCTACCGCACCATCGACGACCTCGACGCGCTGCGCGACCACTGCGCCGCGCGGCCCGGGGCCGGCGGGGTGGTGGTCGGCGGCGGGCTGCTCGGGCTGGAGGCGGCGCGGGCCATGCAGGGCCTGGGCGTCGACACCCACGTGGTCGAGGTGGCGCCCTGGCTGATGCCCCGGCAGCTCGACGAGGGCGGCGGGCAGATGCTGCGCCGCCACATCGAGTCCCTGGGCATCGCGGTGCACGCGGGCACCCCGATGGCCGCGCTGGAGCCCGGCGAGGACGGCGCGGTGGCCCGGGTGGCGCTCAGCGACGGCTCGGCGATCGAGGCCGGCACGGTGGTGTTCTCGGCGGGCATCCGGCCCCGCGACGAGCTGGCCCGCGGCTGCGGCCTGGACGTCGGCGAACGCGGCGGCGTCGTCGTGGACGCCACCTGCCGCACCGCCGACCCCGCCGTCTACGCGATCGGCGAGTGCGCCCTGGTCGGCGGCCAGGTCTACGGGCTGGTCGGGCCCTGCAACACGATGGCCGAGGTGGTCGCCGACCAGCTGGTCGCCGAGGTGACCGACGCGCCGGGCCAGGCGACCTTCGACGGCGCCGACACCTCCACCAAGCTCAAGCTGATGGGCGTGGACGTCGCCAGCTTCGGCGACCCGTTCGCCGCCACGGACGGCGCCCTGGACATCACCTACACCGACCCGGTCGCCGGGGTCTACAAGAAGCTCGTCGTCAGCGACGACGCCCGCACCCTGCTGGGCGGCGTCCTGGTCGGCGACGCCGAGGCGTACCCGACGCTGCGCGCCTACGTCGGCGCCAAGCTGCCGGGCAGCCCCGAGCAGACCCTGTTCGGCGGCACCGAGCCCGCCGGCGGCGACCTGCCCGGCGCCACCGTCATCTGCAGCTGCAACAACGTCACCGCCGAGACCATCCGCTGCGCGGTCCGCGACGAGGGCCTCACCGACGTCGCCGCGGTCAAGGGCTGCACCCGGGCGGGCACCTCGTGCGGCAGCTGCGTCCCGCTGGTCAAGAAGCTGCTGGACGCCGAGCTGACCGCGGCCGGCATCGAGGTCAGCAAGGCGATCTGCGAGCACTTCGAGTACAGCCGCGCCGAGCTGTTCGACATCGTCCGGGTCCGCGGCATCACCACGTTCACGCAGCTCATCACCGAGCACGGCCAGGGCCGCGGCTGCGACATCTGCAAGCCCGCCGTCGCCTCCATCCTGGCCAGCCTCGGCAACGGGCACATCCTGGAGGGCGAGCAGGCCGCGCTCCAGGACACCAACGACGCGTTCCTGGCCAACCTGCAGAAGAACGGCACCTACTCGGTGGTGCCGCGGATCCCCGGCGGGGAGATCACCCCCGACAAGCTCATCGTGATCGGCGAGGTCGCCCGCGACTTCGGCCTCTACACCAAGATCACCGGCGGGCAGCGGATCGACCTGTTCGGCGCCCGCGTCGACCAGCTCCCGGAGATCTGGCGGCGGCTGGTGGCGGCCGGGTTCGAGTCCGGGCACGCCTACGGCAAGGCGCTGCGCACGGTGAAGTCCTGCGTCGGGTCCACCTGGTGCCGGTTCGGCGTCCAGGACTCCGTCGGCATGGCCATCCGGCTGGAGCTGCGGTACCGGGGCCTGCGCGCCCCGCACAAGCTCAAGTCCGCGGTGTCGGGCTGCGCCCGCGAGTGCGCCGAGGCGCAGAGCAAGGACTTCGGCGTCATCGCCACCGAGAAGGGCTGGAACCTGTACCTGGCCGGCAACGGCGGGATGCGGCCCCGGCACGCCGACCTGTTCGCCACCGACCTCGACGACGAGACGCTGGTCCGCTACATCGACCGCTTCCTGATGTTCTACATCCGCACCGCCGACCGCCTCCAGCGCACCGCGAGCTGGCTGGAGTCGCTGGAGGGCGGGATCGACTACCTCCGCGAGGTGATCGTCGAGGACTCCCTCGGCATCTGCGCCGAGCTGGACGCGGCGATGGACCGGCACGTGGCCGCCTACTCCGACGAGTGGCGCGACACCCTGGAGGACCCCGACAAGCTCCGCCGCTTCGTGTCCTTCGTGAACGCCCCCGGCGTCCCCGACCCGAGCATCGCCTTCGAACCCGAACGCGACCAGATCAAGCCGGTCCTCGTGGCCGGACCCGACCTGGAGGTTGTGAGCCGATGACCGCCGACGTGCAGACCGGGCCCGCGCACACCGCACCGCCGGGCACCGCGACCCGCTGGCACGACGTGTGCGGGTACGACGACCTGCTGCCCGAACGCGGCGCCTGCGCGCTGGTCGAGGGGATCCAGGTGGCGCTCTTCCGGACCTTCGACGGCGAGCTGTTCGCGCTGTCCAACTACGACCCGTTCAGCCGCGCGTACGTGATCGCCCGGGGCATCCTGGGCACCCGGGGCGGCGTCCCCACGGTCGCCTCCCCGATGTACAAGGAGGTCTTCGACCTGCGCACCGGGCAGTGCCTGGACGACCCGCAGGTGAGCCTGCGGACCTTCGCCGTGCGGCGCACCCCGGGCGGCCGGGTGGAGGTGGCGCTGTCGTGAACGGCCGACCGGCCGCCGGGGGTGGGCTCGACCGGCCATGAACAGTGACAGTGAGCCGCTGGCCGGGTTCGCCGTCGGCGTGACGGCGGCCCGGCGGCACGAGGAGCTGGCGGCGCTGCTGGAGCGGCGCGGCGCGCGGGTGGTGCACGCCCCGGCGATCCGCCTGGTGCCGCTCTCCGACGACGCCGAGCTGCTGCACGCCACCAACGTCTGTATCGGGGAGACGTTCGACTACGCGGTGGTCACCACCGGCATCGGGTTCCGCGCCTGGCTGGAGACCGCCGACGGGTGGGGGCTGCGCGACGACCTGATCGAGAAGCTGGCCCGGGTCCGCATCCTGGCCCGCGGCCCCAAGGCGCGCGGGGCGATCCGGTCCGCCGGGCTGCAGGAGGAGTGGTCGCCGGCCT
>DATADI010000712.1:0-7765 GCA_036258615.1 Thermomonospora sp.
AGCGCGGCGCGGCCTGGGGGCGGGGCGCGGGGTCGGGCCGGACGGCGGGCGCCACGCGGGTCCCGTCGCCGCGCCGGGAGGTCAGGAACCCCTCGGCCACCAGCTGCTCGTACGCCGTGACGGCGACGCCCCGGGAGACGCCCAGGTCGCGGGCGAGGTCGCGGCTGGAGGGCAGCCGGGTGCCCGCCGTCAGCCGTCCCTCGCGGACCGCGGAGCGCAGCGCGGCGGCGATCTGCGCCGACAGCCGGCCGGCGGAGCGGTCCAGCGGGAGGTGGAGGTCGGTCACCTTGGTCCGTTCTTCCGTATGCCGATTGGTCCTGTAGGCGGGACCAATCGGCTTCTAGCGTGACATGCCATGACACACTCCACCAGCTCACGGGGCGCGGCGCAGGCGGCCGGGGCGATGTTCCTCGTCGGGACGCTGACCGCCGTGTCGGCCACCATCGACGGTTATCCGGTCTTCGGCGGGCAGGCGCTGAGGTACGCCGTGGCCGCCGCGCTGATGCTCGTGGCCGTCTGTTGGGCGGACCGCCGTGCGGGCCGACCCGGGCCGCGCCCCACCGCCCGGGAGTGGGCGCTGCTGGCGGCGCTGGCCGCGACCGGGCTGGTGGCGTTCAACGTCTGTGTGGTGGAGGCCACCGCCCGCGTCGATCCGGCCACCGTGGGCACGGTGATTGCCACCGTGCCGATCGTGCTGGCGCTGGCCGGGCCCCTGCAGCAGCGCCGCCGCCCGGCCCCGGCGGTGGTGGTGGCGGCCGTCGTGGTCGCGACCGGCGCGGGGCTGGCCACCGGGCTCGGCGGGGCCGACCCGGCCGGGCTGCTGCTGGCCCTGGGGGCGCTGGGCGGGGAGGTGTGCTTCTCGCTGCTCGCGGTGCCGCTGCTCCCCCGGCTGGGCGCGGTGCGGGTCTCGGCGTACTCGGCGGCGCTGGCGGTGCCGATGCTGGCGGGCGTGGGCCTGCTGGTGGACGGCCGGGACATCGTGCGGACGCCGACCGCCGGGGAGGCCGCCGCGCTCGGCTACCTGGCCGCCGTCGTCACCACGGTGGCGTTCTTCCTCTGGTACGACGCGCTGGGCAGGCTGGGCGCGGACCGCGCCGGGCTGTTCGCGGGCATCCTCCCGATCAGCGCGGTGGTCACCGCGACGGCGCTGGGCCTCGGGCGTCCCGGCGCGGCCGAGCTGACCGGGGCCGTGCTCGTCGCGGTGGGCGTGGCGGTGGGGATGCGGCCTCCGCGCCGCGCGCCGCGCCCCCTGGCGCCGGTTGCCGCGCCCCCGAGCGGGGTGGGGTCCGGGGCGTCGTAACCTGAGTGGCGGCCCTGCCCCTGGCGTGAACGAGGAACGCGACGATGGCTGACTTCTCCTACACCGACCTGTTGCCGACCGGCCCGGACGACACCGAGTACCGGCTGCTCACCACCGACGGCGTGGCCACGTTCGAGGCGGGCGGCCGGACGTTCCTCCAGGTCGAGCCCGAGGTGCTGCGGCTGCTCACCGAGACCGCGATCCACGACATCTCGCACCTGCTGCGGCCCGCGCACCTGCGCCAGCTCCGGCGGATCCTCGACGACCCCGAGGCCTCCCCCAACGACCGGTTCGTGGCCCTGGACCTGCTGAAGAACGCCAACATCGCCGCCGCCGGGGTGCTGCCCATGTGCCAGGACACCGGCACGGCCATCATCATGGGCAAGCGCGGCCAGCACGTCCTCACCGACGGCCGGGACGAGGAGCACCTGTCGCGCGGCGTCTACGACGCGTACACCAACCTCAACCTGCGGTACTCCCAGCTCGCGCCGCTGAGCATGTGGGAGGAGAAGAACACCGGCAGCAACCTGCCCGCGCAGATCGAGCTGTACGCCACCCAGGGCGACGCGTACAAGTTCCTGTTCATGGCCAAGGGCGGGGGCAGCGCCAACAAGTCGTTCCTGTACCAGGAGACCAAGGCGGTGCTGAACCCGAAGCGGATGATGACGTTCCTGGAGGAGAAGATCCGCTCCCTGGGCACCGCCGCGTGCCCGCCGTACCACCTGGCCATCGTGGTCGGCGGCACCAGCGCCGAGTACGCCCTCAAGACCGCCAAGTACGCCTCCGCACACTACCTGGACACGCTGCCCACGGCCGGGTCGCCGTCCGGGCACGGGTTCCGCGACCTGGAGCTGGAGCAGCAGGTGTTCGAGCTGACCCAGCAGCTCGGCATCGGGGCCCAGTTCGGCGGCAAGTACTTCTGCCACGACGTGCGCGTGGTGCGGCTGCCCCGGCACGGCGCGTCCTGCCCGGTCGCCATCGCCGTGTCGTGCAGCGCCGACCGGCAGGCCACCGCGAAGATCACCGCCGAGGGCGTGTTCCTGGAGCAGCTGGAGACCGACCCGGCGCGGTACCTCCCCGACACCACCGAGGACGAGCTGGAGGGCGACGTCGTCCGGATCGACCTGAACCGGCCGATGGACGAGATCCGCGCCGAGCTGACCAAGTACCCGGTCAAGACCCGGCTGTCGCTGACCGGCCCGCTGGTGGTGGCCCGCGACATCGCGCACGCCAAGATCAAGGAGCGGCTGGACGCCGGGGAGCCGATGCCGCGGTACCTGCGCGACCACGCCGTCTACTACGCCGGGCCCGCCAAGACCCCCGAGGGCTACGCCAGCGGCTCGTTCGGGCCCACCACCGCCGGGCGGATGGACTCCTACGTCGAGCAGTTCCAGGCGGCGGGCGGGTCGTTCGTGATGCTCGCCAAGGGCAACCGCTCCCAGCAGGTCACCGACGCGTGCAGGGCCCACGGCGGCTTCTACCTGGGCTCCATCGGCGGACCGGCGGCCCGGCTCGCCCAGGACTGCATCAAGAAGGTCGAGGTCCTGGAGTACCCCGAGCTGGGCATGGAGGCGGTCTGGAAGATCGAGGTGGAGGACTTCCCCGCGTTCATCGTCGTGGACGACAAGGGCAACGACTTCTTCGCCGACACCACGGGCCCCCTGCTGACCATCGGCCGCCGCTGACGCGCCCTCTCCCCCGAGCCCTAGGAGCGCTTGCGGCCGTTCGCCTTGCCCCGGGACGGCTTGCGAGGCTTGTCCCGGGGCTTGTCCCTGGCGCTCGGCGTGTCCGGTGCGTGCGTCGCCGGGCGGTCCTGTGACGGCGCGGTCCTCGGCTTGACGGCGGGCTCGGTCACGCCCGCCGTCGGCCCGGTCGGCACCGGCACCTTCGTGGTCACGGTGACCTCGACCCGGCGCGGCGTCTCGCCGTCGGCTCCGCCGCCGATGTGCACCCCGGCGAACGCGCCGAGGCCGAGGGACACAGCGGCGGTCACCCAGCCGGTCCGCAGCCAGGGCCGGGCGCGACGCCGGTGCCGGGCACGGTGTCGTCGGGGCGGCGGCTCGTCCGGAGGCAAAGGTGCCCACAGCTCGGCCACCGCGAGCGCGGCGGTGGCCTCGGCCCGGGGCTGGAGCAGGGTGCCGAGGATGTCCTCGGCGGTCGGGCGCAGTGCGGGGTCCTTGGCGAGCGCCGCCTCGACCAGACTCCGCAACGGCTCCTTCATGCCCGCCAGGTCCGGGCGGAAGGTGAGGATCCGTTCGGCGAGCTGCCCTCCGTCGCCCTCCCCGAACGGGTGCCGCCCCGTGCACGCGTACGCCACCACCAGCCCCCAGCCGAACACGTCGCACGCCGCGTCCGAGGGGCCGCCGGTGAGTCGTTCGGGCGCGATCCATCCGGGGCTGCCCATCACGACCCCCGCCTGAGTGTCACCGCCGGAGCCGTCCAGGGGATGCGCGATACCGAAGTCGATGACCCTCGGGCCGTCGTCGGACAGCAGGACGTTCGAGGGCTTGATGTCGCGGTGCGCGATCCCCGCCTCGTGGATGGCGACCAGCGCGTCGGCGATCCCGATGGCCACCGCGTGCTGCGCCGTGGCCGACAGCGGCCCCTTCTCCTGCACCACCTGCGACAGCGGCGGGCCGGAGATGTACTCGGTCACCAGGTAGGGCCGCGTACGGTCGCTGCCGTCCTCGACGACGCGGGCGATGCAGCACGAGCCGATCCGCCGCGCGTACCCGGCCTCGGCACGGAACCGCCGCCGGGCCTCGGGATCGATCGACAGGGACGGGTTCAGCGTCTTGACCGCCACGAGCGCGTCGCCACCGGTCGTGCCGAGGTAGACCAGCCCCATCCCGCCCGTTCCCAGCCTCCCGAGCAGCCGGTACGGGCCCATCTCCGTCGGGTCCCCGGGCGCCAGGGGCAGCACACCGGCCGGCAACGTGCGCTCCTGTGCCTCCAACACGTGGTCCTCCCGTGGGCGACGGCCGGGTTCCGCGGCCGTTCCTTCCCAGAAGGACAGGACCGATGCAGGAAGTGCGCGAAGAACAACGGTTTCCCCAAACGTCAGGCGAACCGCCCGGTGACAAGGTGGTCATTCCGGTATCTTTCTCGCCATGTCTCAGTCAGGGCGCCTCGTGCTGGCGACGCGCTATCGGCTGGTATCCGAAATCGGCCAGGGCGCCAACGGCACCGTGTGGCGCGGCCACGACGACCTGCTCGACCGGGCCGTGGCCATCAAGGAACTGAGGCTCCCCGCGGACCTCGGCGAGGACGACCGCGTGGTGTTCTACCGCCGGACCCTGCGCGAGGCCCGCGCCCCGGCCCAGCTGCGCACCCCGTCGATCGTCGAGGTCTACGACGTGGTCATCGAGCAGGGCCGCCCGTGGATCGTGATGGAGCTGATCGAGGCGCCCAACCTGGAGCAGCTCATCGAACGCGACGGGCCGCTGCCCCCGGAGCGGGTCGCGCACATCGGCCGCCAGCTCCTCGACGCGCTGGCCGTGGCGCACCGGTCGGGCATCATCCACCGCGACCTCAAGCCCAGCAACGTGCTGCTGGACGGCGACCGCGTGGTGCTGACGGACTTCGGGCTGGCGTTCTCCCCCGGCGCGGCGAGCCTGACCAAGTCGGGCCACTTCATGGGCTCGCCGGCGTACGTCGCGCCGGAGGTCGCCGCCGGTGAGCGGGCCACCCCGCAGTCGGACCTGTGGTCGCTGGGCGCGACGCTGTACGCCGCGCTGGAGGGCCGTCCCCCGTTCGACCGGGGCAACGTGATGGCCACGCTCAGCGCGCTCGCCAACGAGGACCCGGCCACCCCGCAGAACGCGGGCCCGCTGGCGCCGGTCATCTCCGGGCTGCTGCAGAAGAACCCGCTGCGGCGGCTCAGCCACGCCCGTGCCGTCGACCGGCTGGAGCGGGCGATGTCCGCGCCCCGGGCGGCGCGCCGCCAGGCCACCCCGCGCTACCGGCTGGCGGTGGTGCTGGGGCTGATCGGCGCGACGGTCGCCTCCTGCGGCATCGGCACCGGGGCGCTGATCGTCGGGATGATGAAGGAGAGCCCCGGCGAGGCCGCCACCCGCGACCCCGGCGGCCGGACCGGCGGCGCCGCCGCGCCGACCGCCGCCGCGACCAACCCGCTGGTGGTCCGGGCCCTGGGCGACACCTGCCGCATCTTCGTCACCGAGGCCGGGTCGCTGAACTTCGAGTTCCGGGGCCTGATGACGCGCGGCGAGGAGCGCGTGTTCGACAAGCCCCGGCTGTCGGCGGTCATCTACGACACCGCCGCCTGCGAGGTCTGGGTGAAGGGGAGGAAGCAGCCGCTCGGCGCCCCCGGCACCCGCCGCGACTACCTCATCGACAAGTGATCTCCGCCTCGTCCGGGAATGCCGGGCGGGGCCGCGGGGGCTGCATCCCTACGGATGGGTAGGAGGCTCCCGGAGGTGTCGAGGATGACCGAGCAGGGCTACCGGACCGAGCAGGACTCCATGGGCGAGGTGCGCGTCCCCGCCGAGGCGCGGTGGCGGGCGCAGACGCAGCGGGCGGTGGAGAACTTCCCGATCTCCGGGCGCCCCATCGAGCCCGCGCAGATCGCCGCGCTGGGCCGGATCAAGGCCGCCGCCGCCAAGGTCAACGCCGACCTGGGCGTGCTGGAGGCGGACTTGGCCGAGGCGATCGCCGAGGCCGCCCGCGAGGTCGCCGAGGGCCGCTGGAACGAGCACTTCCCGGTGGACGTGTTCCAGACCGGCTCCGGGACGTCCTCCAACATGAACGCCAACGAGGTCATCGCGACGCTGGCCGCCGAGCGCCTCGGCCGCCCCGTGCACCCCAACGACCACGTGAACGCCTCACAGTCGTCCAACGACGTGTTCCCCTCCTCGATCCACATCGCCGCGACCGAGGGCGTCGTCCGCGACCTGATCCCCGCGCTGCGCCATCTGGCCGCCGCGCTGGAGGCCAAGTCCGGGGAGTTCCGCGACGTGGTCAAGGCGGGCCGCACGCACCTGATGGACGCCACGCCCGTGACCCTGGGCCAGGAGTTCGGCGGGTACGCGGCGCAGGTCCGCTACGGCGTGGAACGGCTGGAGGCGGTGCTCCCCCGGCTGGCCGAGCTGCCGCTGGGCGGCACCGCCGTCGGCACCGGCATCAACACTCCGCCGGGCTTCGCGCCGAAGGTGATCGCCGAGATCGCGCGGGAGACCGGGCTGCCGCTGACCGAGGCCCGCGACCACTTCGAGGCGCAGGGCGCGCGGGACGGGCTGGTGGAGGCGAGCGGCGCGCTGCGCACCCTCGCGGTGAGCCTCAACAAGATCGCCAACGACCTGCGCTGGATGGGCTCCGGGCCGACCGCCGGGTTGGCCGAGATCCGGCTGCCCGACCTGCAGCCCGGCTCGTCGATCATGCCGGGCAAGGTCAACCCGGTGATCTGCGAGGCGGTCATCCAGGTCGCCGCCCAGGTGATCGGGAACGACGCGGCGGTGGCGTTCGGCGGCGCGGCGGGCAACTTCGAGCTGAACGTGATGCTGCCGATGCTGGCCCGCAACGTGCTGGAGTCGATCCGGCTGCTGGCCGCGGCCTCCCGGCTGCTGGCCGACCGCTGCGTCGCCGGGATCGAGGCCGACGCCGAACGCTGCCGGACCTACGCCGAGTCCTCCCCGTCGATCGTGACCCCGCTCAACCGCCACCTCGGGTACGAGGAGGCGGCGGCGGTCGCCAAGCAGGCACTGCGGGAGGGCAAGACGATCCGGCAGGTGGTGGTGGAACGGGGTCACCTGGACCGCGGGACGCTCACCGCCGAACAGCTCGACGAGGCGCTCGACGTGCTCGCGATGACCGGTCGCTGATCATTTCGCCGAGCCATTCCCGTGATCGTTCCGTGATCAGTACCAGTGATGGTCGACCCAGAAAGACCAGGCGCGGCACGGCGTTCCGTAACGGCTTCTGATATACCGCAGGCCCCACCGGATCTGGGTGCGCGGATTGGTCCGCCAGTCCTTGCCGGAGCGGGCCATCTTACCGGCCGGAAGGGCCTGCGGGATGCCGTACGCGCCGGAGCGCGGATTGCGGGCGTGGTGGTTCCAGCCGCTCTCGCTGGTCCACAGCCGGTCCAGGCAGCGGTACTGCCGGCGGCTCTCCCAGCGGCGCCGCACCAGCTTGCGCGCGATCATCTTGTTGCGCTGGGCGCGCAGGAAACGGTGCTTGTGGTAGGCGGCGGCCAGTGTGCCGGGCCGTTCCGCCGCACCGCCGCCGGGGGCGGGCGCGGCGACCGCGGCCTCCGGGACGGTGACGGTCAGGACGGCGGCCAGCAGGACGGTGCCGGCCCGTGGTATTCGCGGCCCGGATTCCCGCCGCATTCGATATCGACGCACAGTTGTCAGGGTGCGGCGAAACGGCCTCGTCAATGCGCGGCGGCCGCCATTTTCTGCCGCCGTTTTACCGACTCATCGACACCGTCATGCGTTGCCGGGCGGC
>DATADI010000713.1:0-4333 GCA_036258615.1 Thermomonospora sp.
CGACTGGAAGGCGGTGCGCTTCGCGCCCGGCCGCGACCGTACCGTCCCCGACGACCGGTGGCAGGTCGAGTTGTACGACCTGGCCGCCGACCCCGGCGAGACCACCGACGTCGCGAGCCGCCATCCGGCGGTCGCCGCCGAACTCGTCGCGCTCATGCGCTCCTCCTGGGGGCCTCAACAGGAGCGCGACCCGTACGGGGTGCGGTTGGACGCGCCCGAGTTCGTCGTCCCCGGGGCCACCTACCGGGTGACCACGACCTTCGGCAACGCCTCCGCCGTGCTTTGGACCGGAGCCGAGGTGCGCCTGTCCGCCCCGCGCGGCTGGCGGGTCCGCGCGCTCGGCCGGGCGGCGCTCGGGCGGCTGGCCCCCGGCGGCACCCTGGTCACCACCTGGGAGGTCACCGTCCCCGAGAACGCGGGCGGCACCGCCTGGCGGCTCAGGGCGACCGCCTCGGCGTCCGCCGCGAAGTACGGGCGGCTGTCCTTCACCGCCGCGCGCCGGTACACGCCCCCGCCTCCGCCGCCGACGGGCGACGCCTTCCTGAGCGATCTGCCGTGGCTGAAGGCCGACAACGGGTGGGGTCCCGTGGAGCGCGACGCCAGCAACGGCCGCCAGGCCGCCGGTGACGGAACGCCCATCAGCTTCGGCGGCACCACGTACGCCAAGGGCCTCGGCGTGCACGCCACGTCGGAGGTCGTGTACCACGTCGGCGGGCAGGCGGCCCGGCTGACCGCGCTGGTGGGGATCGACGACTTCTCCGCCCGGCAGAACGCGCGCGGCAGCACGATCGCCCGGGTGGCCGGCGACGGCAGGGTGCTGTTCGACAGCGGCGTGCTCACCGCCGCGGGCGGCCCGAAGAAGGTGGACGTCGACCTGACCGGCGTGCGGCTGCTGCACCTGGTCGTGGTCAACGCCGACGAGGACACCGGCTTCGACCACACCTCGTGGGCGGAGGCGTACCTCCACCACGCCTGATCAGGGGCTGACCAGCGGCATCAGGACCTCGTCCACGATCTGCTCCAGGTACGCGTCGGGGACGTCGGTGCTCTCGGTCAGGCAGTAGGACGTCACCATCGCGGGCCCGACCAGGGCGACCAGGCGGGTGACGGCGGCGGGCCGGACCTCGCCGCGCTCGGCCCCGCGCCGCAGCGCCGCCTCGATCAGGTCCTTCAGCGGGTCGGTCACCCGGCCTCGTACCACCGAGGAGAGCAGGCTCTTGCCGTCCTCCGGCGCCTCGGCCTTGAGCACCTGGAAGGTCGCGCCCTGGGTGGCCTCGACCGTGGCCCGCAGGCAGCGCAGCAGCTCCAGCAGGTCCTCGCGCACGGTGCCGCGCACCGGCACGGCCGCCGGGTCGGGCAGCGCGTGCAGCAGCGCGTCGCGGACCAGCTCGTCCTTGCCGTTCCACCGGCGGTAGAGCGCGGCCTTGCCGGTCTGCGCGGCGACCGCCACGCCCTCCATGGTCAGGCGGGCGTAGCCGACCTCGCGGATCTGGTCGAACACCGCCTCGAAGATCGCCGCCTCCAGCGCGCTGCCGCGGCGGCGGGTCCCGGCGGTCACCGCGGCGACCCGGGGCGGCGGACCGGCGACGGCCGGTGACCAGCCGGGGAAATAGTGAACGACATCGTTCCCTTGTCGGCGAACACCTGCTACCTTCCCTCTCTTAGTGAACGATTCCGTTCCTTATCTGGGTTCCTGGAGGTACCCCCGTGCCGACTTCTCCGACGACGCGGCCCGCGCGCGGGACGACCGCCCCCGCCCGGGACGCGCCCCGTCCCGGCCTCGCGCTCGCCGTCATCCTCGCCTGCCAGGTCATGGTCATCCTGGACGCCACCGTGGTCACCGTGGCGCTGCCCGACATCCGGCGGTCCCTGGAGTTCTCCGCGACCGGCCTGTCCTGGACGCAGAACGCGTACACCCTCGCGTTCGGCGGCCTGCTGCTCCTCGGCGGGCGGGCCGGGGACATCCTCGGCCGGCGGCGCACCCTGGTGTCCGGCGTCCTGCTGTTCACCATCGCCTCGCTGCTGGGTGGGTTCGCGACCTCGGCCGGGTGGCTGCTGGCGGCCCGCGCCGCGCAGGGCGTCGGCGCCGCCCTCGCCGCGCCCAGCGTACTCGCCCTCATCGCGACCAACTTCGAGGGCCGCGAGCGCACCCGCGCCCTGGCCCTGTTCTCGGCGGTCTCCGGGGCGGGCGGCTCGCTCGGCCTGGTCGCCGGGGGGATGCTCACCGAGTGGGCGTCCTGGCGCTGGGTCATGCTGGTCAACGTGCCGATCGGGCTGGCGATCGTGCTGCTGGCGCCCCGCGTGGTCCGCGAGCCGGAGCGGCACCCCGGCCGGTTCGACCTCACCGGCGCGGTCACCTCGACCGCCGGGATGGTCGCGCTGGTGTACGGCTTCGTCCGCGCCGCCGAGGCGGGCTGGGACGACGCCCTGGCCTGGGGTGCGCTGGCGTCCGCGGTGGCGCTGCTGGGCGCGTTCGTCGCCGTGGAGCGGCGGGCCGCGCAGCCCCTCACGCCGCTGTGGCTGTTCGCCGACCGCGACCGGGGCGCCGCCTACGCGATCATGCTGCTGTTCGTGTCGGGCATGTTCGGGATGTTCTACTTCCTGACCCTCTACCTCCAGCAGGTGCGGGGGATGACGCCGCTGGAGGCGGGCGCGGCGTTCCTGCCGCTGACCCTGGTGCTGTTCGGCGTCGCCCGGCTCGCCCCGCGGCTGCTCGCGCGGTTCGGCGCCCGGCGGCTCGTCGCCGGGGGCCTGGCCCTGATCACCGCCGGGCTGGGCTGGCTGACCCTGCTGGAGGCCGGCACCGGGTACGGCGTGGGCGTCGTCGGCCCCATGCTGCTGTTCGGCCTCGGCGCCGGGGTCGCGGTGATGCCGGTGAACGCGACCATCCTGGCGGGCGTCCCGCCGAAGGACTCCGGCGCGGCGTCCGGCGCGCTGCAGTCCATGCAGCAGACCGGAGGCTCCCTCGGGCTGGCGATCCTGGTGACCGTGTTCGGGGCCGCGACCCCGGGCGGCGCCGAGGCCGTCTCACCGGACGCCCTGGCGGAGGGCATGACCGCGGCGTTCGCGGCGGGCGCCGTGTTCGTCGCGGCGGCCCTGCTGATCGCCGTGTTCGTGATGCGCCCGCCCGCCGCGCCGGGGCCCTCGGGCGGCTGAGGGCTCCTCAGGCCCCCGGCAGCCCGTCGCGGGCCGCGATCTCCAGGACGAGGGCGGCGATGTTCCAGGCGTCGTCCTCGCCCCTGTGGTGCCGCCCCTCCAGCGGAAGGCCCGCGTGCCGCAGCGCCCCGTCCATGCCCAGCCTGCGCGGCAGCCCGAACACCTCGGAGAACAGGGCCTTGGCGTTGGTGTGACGGCTGCCGAACGGATACCGGACGCCGCCGGAGCACTGCCGTTCGAACTGCCTGCGGTCGTAGTCGCCCCAGCTCGCCCAGGCCCGCGAGCGCGCGTGGTGCTCGCGCTCCAGGAGCGCGCACGCCTCCCGGAAGGTGACCCCGCCGTCGACCTCCTCCTGGGTGAGGCCGGTCAGCTCGGTGCAGAACGCGCTGACCCGCGACCGCTCCGGCCGGACCAGCACCCGGTGGCGCGCGACCCGCTCCCGCGCCGCCAGGTCCACCACGCACAGCCCGATCTCGATGATCTCGCTGACCTGCCCCGCCGGAGGGCTGCCGGTCCAGCAGGTGGCCTCGACGTCCACGACGTTGAGGAAGCGGCCGAAGGGTTCCATGCCGTGGCACGCTAGCGATCACCGGACGGCGGCGGCCAGGTGTTTCCTGGTGCGTCAACCTGGTTGAACGCGACGGTTCACGTACGATGGCCCGGTGGCGACGACGACGGCGTCCCGGGGGCGCATCGACAAGCGGCAGGCGATCCTGGAGGCCGCGTTCACCGTGTTCGCCCGCCTGGGGTACGCCCAGGCGTGCGTCCAGGACATCGCCGACGAGGCGGGCGTGGCCAAGCCCACCGTCTACAACCACCTGCGGGACAAGGAGACCCTGTTCCGCCACGCGATGGCCGCCGCCGCCGAACGGGCCCTGGCGCGGAACCTCGCCGTCGTCGAGCGGCTGCGGGACCCCGGCGAGGACCTGCGCGCGGCGCTGGAGGACGCCGGGCTGCGGCTGCTGGAGTGCCACGGCGACGACGACTCGCGGGCGTGGCGGCGGCTGCTGGCCGCCGAGACCGGCCGGTTCCCCGACCTGCCGGACGCCGCGGGCGGCGACGTCGCCGAGCGCGTCACCGAGGCCCTGGCCGACCGCCTGGCGCGGCTGTCGCTGGCCGGGCGGCTGCGCCGGTGCGACCCCTCGACGGCCGCCGAGCAGTTCCTCGCCCTGCTCAC
>DATADI010000714.1:0-4431 GCA_036258615.1 Thermomonospora sp.
GCTACGCCTACGAGTACAACTCGCTGGACGACCCGGCGATCTTCAAGCCCGCCGCCGAGCAGCCCTACACGCTCGCCGGGCGCACCTTCGGCCGCGTCGCCATCGCGAACTCCGACGCCGGGGCTTTCGGCTACACCCACGAGGCCATCGACCAGGCCTACCGGGCGGTCACCGAACTCACCGGCTGACCGCCCGGTAGGCTTGGTCGATGGCCTCGTGGGTGTAGCCGAAGGCCCCGGCGTCGGAGTTGGCGATGGCGACGCGGCCGAAGGTGCGCCCGGCGAGCGTGTAGGGCTGCTCGGCGGCGGGCTTGAAGATCGCCGGGTCGTCCAGCGAGTTGTACTCGTAGGCGTAGCCGTGTGCCCAGCGGTTGACGGTGATCGCGCTGATGTCGCGGGCCGGGTCGAAGCCGTACCCGCCGAGGCCACGCGCCAGCACGTCACGGATCTCCCGCTCGAACGTCTCGAACGGCGTCCTGATCAGCTCGACCCGTCCGGCCTTGTGCTGGTCCTTGCAGGGGAGCCCCGCCTTGTTGGGCGTCTTGGTGAACGTCACCACCGCCGGTTCGCGGGGATCCCGGGGCGTGGCGTAGCGGCCGAGCCGGGTGGGGATGTCCAGCCCGAAGCCGCTCCAGTACATGCTCGGGGTGTCCGCCCGCGACAGCCCCGCCGCGACGAACGACGTCCAGTCGCGGATCGCCACCCGGGCGTACAGCAGCGGCACCTTCACCCCGTACCGCATGGCGGTGACCTGCTCGGCGGGCAGCCCCTGGACGATGTACGAGCTGACCGAGTTCCAGCACGCCATGACGACGTGCCGGGCGTGCACCCGGTGGCTGCGGCCGTCGCGCGAGTACGCCACCGACACGCCCCGGGAACGACCCGGCCCACCGAGGTGGCGGACGTCGAACGCGGTGGACCGAAGCCGGATCCGCACCCCGGACCGAGCGCGGTCGAGCTGCCCGTAGTCCGCCCTGGCGGTGACGATGCTCGCCATGTCCTGAGGGCCGTCGAACACCCCGGGGACGAGTCGGCTCACCAGGAGCCGGGCCAGCGAGGAGTTGCCGTCCGGGAAGTAGAACAGCCCATCGGACTCGGTGGCCATCAGGTGCATGTGCGGCGTCCGCCCGATGCCGTTGAACGGGGTGTGCTTCAGGCCGAGCCCGTCGAACCCGGGTTCGCCCACTCCCCAGGCGTCCGCGGCGGACACGCGGTCCGGGCCCACACCCCACAGGCCCTCGGTGTCGCGACGTTTGAACTCGATGGCCTCATCACCGACACCGACCTTGTCCCTGAGGTAGCGCTCATAGCTGATCCGGGCGAGCACGTCCTTCTTCTCGGCGTCGGACAGCCCCGGGTAGTAGTCCTCCTCGGTGGAGTGGAGGCGCACCAGGTCGGCGCGTCCCTTCGCGGACATCGGCATCCGCGCGGCGTAGCTCTCCCACGACTCGTCGTCCCCGCGGACCACCAGCCGGTCGGTGCCCCACTTCTCCCGGTTGAAGAACGTCCCCGAACGCAGCCCGTGCTGGGCGTACAGCGAGTAGTCCGGCACCTTGGCGAGCCTGTCGAGGTCGATCCGCATGTCGGTGAGCAGCCGCCGGGCCACCGGAGTCCAGGTGCTCGGGGTGTCGATGTTGAACGTGCCGCCGGTGGACAGCAGAGTGCGGCCCCGGACCCGGAACTCGTTGCGGCGCGCGTGCCCGCCGAAGTCGTCGAGCGCCTCCAGGACCAGGATCCGCGCGTGCCGTCCGTGCGCCTGCCGGTAGAACCAGGCGGCGGCCAGGCCGCTCAGTCCGCCGCCGACCACCACCAGGTCGTACGACTCGCCGGTGTCGCGGATCCGGCCCGGGTCGAACGCGCCGTCCCGTACCGCGTGGCCCACGTCGTACGAGCCGGGCTGCTGGCCCCGGATGCCGGTCTGCCGGGGCGGATAGGACGCGTGCGGGGCCGCGGACGCCGTGCCGGACAGCGCGCCCGCCGCCGCGGCGCCCGCGGCGGCGACGGCCACGCCGTCCAGGAAGTCACGGCGGGTGATCCCCCGGGACATGCCGAGTTCGTCGTCGCTGAAAACGGTCATGGGGCCTCCGATCGACGGTCCGCCCATCGAAACCCGTCCGGAAGCCTTGCGTCAAGGCGTTGACGCAAGCGCCCGTGATGGAATGGGCGAGGAAGGAGGTCGCGGATGGCGGAACGGGTCATCAGGCACCGGCAGCGCGCCACCCCGACCCGCACGGGAGTGGTGCTGGACTCCGAGGTCATCGTCGCGGCGGCGATCCGGCTGCTGGAGGAGCACGGCACGCTGAGCGTCCGGCAGCTCGGCACGGAGCTGGGCGCCGACCCCTCGGCGATCTACCGCTACTTCCGCAACGTCGACGCCCTGCTGCTCGCGGTGGCCGACCGGATGGTCGGTGAGGCCATGGACGGGTTCGAGCCGTCCGGTGACTGGGTGGCGAGCCTGCGCGACCTGGCGATGCGCGGATACCGCGCCTACCTGGCGCACCCGCAGGCGGCCCGCGCCGTGGCGGCGCGCACCTCCGACCTGCCGAACACCGCCCGGATGATCGACACCATCATCGGCGTGCTGCTGTCGGCCGGGTTCGACGGGGCCACGGCGGTGCGGCTGTGCCTGTCGCTGGGCGACCTGATGCTGGCCTTCGCCACCCTCGACGCCGGGTTCGCCCTGCTCAGCCCCGACGCACGGAAGGCCGACGAGGCGACCTGGGCCCGGCTCGGGACGCTGGACCCCGACACCCATCCCCACATCGCCGCGGTCGCCGGGCACTTCTCGCCCGACCTCGACAGCTTCCCCGCCACGCTGGACCTGCTGCTGGCCTCGTTCGCGGCGCTGGCGCCCGGCGGGGCTATCCCTGGACGGCCCTGAGGGCGATGTCGGTGCGGTGGTGGGAGCCGCGCAGCCGGATGCGGGAGACGGCCTCGTAGGCGGTGGTGCGGGCGGTGGCGAGGTCGGGGCCGGTGCCGACGACGTTCAGGACACGGCCGCCGCTGGAGACGACACGGCCCTCGAAGTCGAGCGTGGTGCCCGCGTGCAGGACGTACGCGCCGGGGACGGCGGCGGCCTCGTCCAGGCCCTCGATGACGTCGCCCTTGACCGGGGAGGCCGGGTAGTTCTCGGCGGCGACGACCACGGTGACGGCCGCGCCGGGGTGCCAGTCGAGGCGGGTCATCGGGTCCAGGCCACCGATCGCGCAGGACTGGAGCAGGGACGCGAGCGGAGTGGCCAGGCGGTCCAGGACGACCTGCGTTTCGGGGTCACCGAAACGGGCGTTGAACTCCACCACCCGGACACCCTTGGACGTCAGCGCCAGCCCCGCGTACAGGACGCCCACGTACGGGGTCTCACGGCGGCGCAGTTCCTCGATGGTGGGGCGCACGACGGTGGCCATGACCTCGTCCACCAGGCCCGGAGGGGCCCACGGCAGCGGCGTGTACGCACCCATGCCGCCGGTGTTCGGGCCCGCGTCGCCGTCGTAGGCGCGCTTGAAGTCCTGGGCGGGCAGCAGCGGGACCGCCGTGTCACCGTCGCTCAACGCGAACAGGGAGACTTCCGGGCCGTCCAGAAACGCCTCGATGACGACCCGGCCGCAGGACTCCGCGTGCCGGACGGCCTCCGCGCGGTCCTCGGTGACGACGACGCCCTTGCCGGCGGCGAGCCCGTCGTCCTTGACCACGTACGGGGGGCCGAAGGCGTCCAGGGCCTCCTCGGCCTCGGCGCGGGACTCGCAGACGCGCGCCTCGGCGGTCGGCACGCCGGCGGCGGCCATGACCTCCTTGGCGAACGCCTTGGAACCCTCGATCCGGGCGGCGGCCTTGTCGGGCCCGAACGTGGGGACACCCGACTCGCGGAGCACGTCGGCCACGCCGTTGGTCAGCGGGGCCTCGGGGCCGACCACCACCAGTTCCGGGCGGAGCCGGGCGGCCAGTTCCCTCACCGCCACCGGGTCGGAGGGGTCCAGCACGTGGTTGACCGCGATCTCCTGGGTCCCGGCGTTGCCGGGCGCGACGTGGAGGGCGGTCACGGCGGGGTCGTGGTGCAGGGCGCGGGCGATGGCGTGCTCGCGACCGCCGGAACCGAGAACGAGGATGCGCACGTCGGCTGAGCCTAGCGGCAGCGCGGAGGGGGCCGCCGCACCGGGACGAGACGAGTGCCACACGGGCGGCGGTGAACCGGGGCTACCATGGACGCGTCTTTCCTTACGGTTGGCCGTCCTTTGGGCTGCCCCGTGACCTGGCGCCGTGGTGTGAAGGGAGGTGGTCGGGATGAGTCCTGGTGATCCTTGCAGTTCGGCAGAGATCCCTCACAGTCCGAGCATTTCTGGCTCGGCCGTTCGTCCGTCCGCCTCTAGCCGGCGTCCGGCCGTGGCACGCGTGCGCTCCACCCGCTGACCTCAGCGCGGGTCGAGCGCGCCCGCCG
>DATADI010000715.1:0-5336 GCA_036258615.1 Thermomonospora sp.
CGGCGGGCGCCGTCGGCGGGTGGGCTGCCGGGGACCAGGCGCCGCCGCCGCTGCGGCAGTCGGCCGCCGGGCCGGTGAACGGCGCGGGCGACCTCAGCGACATGGCGGCCCGCGTGCAGGTCAGCGTGGTGTCCGTGGAGGTCCGCACCGGCACCTCGCGGGGCACCGGGTCGGGCTTCGTGCTGGACCGGTCCGGGCACGTGCTGACCAACGCCCACGTCGTGGACGGCGGCGGCGAGGTCACCGTCGTCCTGCCGGACCGGCGGCGGCTGGCCGCGCGGGTCGTCGGGGCCGACGGGCGGCAGGACATCGCGGTGCTGGCGATCGACCCGTCCGACAGCCCGCCGCCGCTGGTGATGGGCCGGTCCGCCGACGTGCGGGTGGGGGACCCGGTGCTGGCGATCGGCTCGCCGCTGGGCCTGGCGGGCACCGTGACCGGCGGCATCGTCAGCGCCCTGGACCGGGAGGTGCGGCTCGGCAACGCCGCCAGCAGCCTGGTGCTGCAGACCGACGCGTCGATCAACCCCGGCAACTCCGGCGGCCCGCTGGTCAACGCGCGCGGCGAGGTCGTCGGAGTGAACACCGCGATGCTGAGCCGGGGCGGATCCGGCTCGATCGGGATCGGCTTCGCGATCCCGGCGGACCGGGCGGTCGACACCGCCCAGCGGCTCATACGCTGAGCGCGGGTGTCCGGGAACCGTTCGGGAGCGAGGAGGTGACGCCGATGCGGGTGCTGGTCGTCGAGGACGAGGAGGACCTCGTCGAGGCGCTGCGGTTCGGGCTGGTCCGCGCGGACTACGCGGTGGACGTCGCGTACGACATCGCCCAGGCCACCGAGAAGCTCTACGCCACGTCCTACGACCTGATGATCCTGGACCTCAACCTGCCCGACGGGGACGGCATGGACTTCTGCCGCACCATCCGGGACGGCGGGCTGGCCGGGGAGACCGGCGCGGACCTGCGGATCCTCATGCTCACCGCGCGGGACCGGCTGGCCGACCGGGTCCGCGGGCTCGACGAGGGCGCCGACGACTACCTGGTCAAGCCGTTCGCGTTCCCCGAGCTGCTGGCGCGGGTCCGGGCGCTGCTGCGCCGCGACAGCGGCGGCGGCTCGGCGGTGTGGACGGTGGGCGAACTGCGGCTGGACACCTCCCGCCACGAGGCGTACCGGGGCAGCCGCAGGCTCCAGCTCACCCCGAAGGAGTTCGCGGTGCTGCGGTACCTGATGTCGCGGCCCGGCGAGGTCGTCTCCACCGAGGACCTCCTCGAACACGTGTGGGACGAGAACGCCGACCCCTTCACCAACACCGTCCGGGTCACCATCGGGACGCTGCGCCGCAAGCTGGCGGGCGACGACGAGCGGCAGCTCATCGAGACGCTGGTGCGGCGCGGCTACCGGCTGGTGGAGTCCGTGCCCGAGGCCACCCGGTGAGGGCGCGCCTGCCGGGGTTCGTCCAGACGATCCGGTTCCGGCTCACCGTCATGTACTCGACGCTGCTGTTCGCGCTGACGGCGGCGGTGCTCGGCGGCGTGTACGTGGCGGTGTCCGCCTCGCACGACGCCCGGCCGATCAGCAAGATCATCGACGCCCAGAAGACCGTCTACCTCCCCGACGGCTCGCAGCGGACGACCACCGTCCAGGTGGTGAAGGAGGCCGAGGTCGCCGCCGCCATCCGGTACGAGACCCAGCGGACCCTCAAGCACTACTCGCTGGCGGTGCTCGGCGGGCTGTTCGTGGCCAGCCTCGGGATCGGCTGGGTGCTGTCGGGCCGGGCGCTGCGGCCGGTCAGCGCCATCACCCGCGCCGCCGCCGAGATCCAGGCCACCGACCTGTCCCGGCGGATCCGGCTGGCGGGCCCGGCCGACGAGCTGCGGTCGCTGGCCGACACCATCGACTCGATGCTCGACCGGCTCGACAGCGCGTTCGCGGCGCAGCGGCAGCTCATCGACGACGCCTCGCACGAGCTGCGCAGCCCGCTGGCGATCATCCGGGCCAACCTGGACACCGTGCTGGCCGCCCCCGACGCCACCCGCGCCGAGCGGGAACGCGCCGCCCAGGTGATCGACCGGGCCACCACCCGGATGACCCGGCTGGTGGAGGACCTGCTGGCCACCGCCCGCCGCTCGGCCCCCGCCCTCGACGACGCGGACGTGGACCTGGCGGCGGTGGCGCGGGAGGCGGCCGAGGAGTTCGACCCGCTGGCCGCCGCGCGGGGCCTGACCGTGGAGCTGCGGGCGGGCTCGGGCCTCACCGTGATCGGCGACCACGACGCGCTGCGCCGCGCGGTGGGGAACCTGCTGTCCAACGCCGTCCGGCTGGCCCCGGCGGGGTCCCGGATCACCGTGGGCGCCGGGCGGCGGGACGGCTGGCTGTGGCTGGCGGTCAAGGACCGCGGGCCCGGCATCCGGGAGGGCGACCAGGAGCGGGTGTTCGACCGGTTCTGGCGCGGCTCGGAACGGCACCGGCCCGGCGAGCGGCGCACCGGGCTGGGCCTGGCGATCGTCCGGCACATCGCCGAGTCGCACGGCGGCCAGGTCCGGCTGCGGTCGCGCGAGCACGTCGGCAGCACGTTCGCCATCTGGCTGCCCGGCTCCCCGGACGCGGGCGCGGGGGTCGCCCCGCCCGACACGGACCCACTGGAAACCCCGGTGAAGTTGGGGGAGCCGTAACCACGGCGACACTCCGCCGACACTGTCGCATGCGGAAATGGCGGCGCCCGAGGACGCGACCGCACGGGAGGGGCGCATGCGCACGGAGACCTTCACCGGCGGTCACGACGTCTTCGCCAGGTTCCCCGGCGCACGCGTGTGCGGGCGCACCGAGGACGGCCTGGCCTACCTCGCCGAGTCCGGCGGCACCCCGTACCTCATCGTCGTCGGCGCCGCGGCCGTCACCGTCACCGCTTTCGAGGACGAGGCCGAACGAGCCCGGCACCTGGCCGGAGGCGACCGGGCCCCCGTGCAGGCCCCCCTCCAGGCCCAGGCGGGCTGACCCGCTCTTCTGTCGGTGCGGTGTGGTTGGGTGCGGGGCATGACTCCCACGACGCCGCCGCGCCCGCTGGACCCCGCCTCGGAGTTCCCCGAGCTGGCGGGAATGGTCAGGACGGCCACGCGCCTGCACCCCCGCCCGGGTGACCCGGCCGTGCACGACAGCTCGGTGGGCGGGCCGTTGCTGTGGCCCGCCGACGAACCCTGGCCGACCTGCACGGACGACCACGAGGTGTACCGCCTGACGACGCTGGAGGACGTGCGGACACGGCGGCGCATCCTCACCGAGGCGTGGAGCCGTCCCCGGCCGCCGCGGACGAACCTGCTCACCCCCGAGGAGCAGGCGGCCATCGAGCGGATCCAGGCCGGCCACGACGCGTCGGCGCTGCCGGCCGGGCCGCTGCCGATGATCCCGGTGGCGCAGCTGTACGCCCGGGACGTGCCCGACCTGCCGTGTCCCGAGGGCACCGACCTGCTCCAGGTGCTGTGGTGCCCGTTCGACGAGCTGATGGACCTGTCGTCGGCCGTCCACCTGCGGTGGCGGCGGGCCGCCGACGTCGGGGACGTGCTGACCGACCCGCCGGTGCCCGCCTTCGTCGGCGACGCCGACTACGTCCCGCGCCCGTGCGTGGTGCGTCCGGAGCGGGTCCGTGAGTACCCGCCCGCCCACGAGCTGGACGACGAGCAGGCCAAGCACCTCCACGTCTGGGCGGAGGAACAGGGGCTCAGCTACCGGGGCGACCTGTCGACGGCCCCGGGCTGGAAGGTCGGCGGCTGGCCCCATCCCTGGACCTTCCGCGACCCTCCCGCGCCCGGCGACCTGCGCTGCGGCGACTGCGGCGCCCCGGTGGAGGCCCTCCTCACCATCGACGGCAGCGAGTGGGACGGCGAGAGCACGAGCTGGCGTCCCCCCGGTGACACGGGCGGGCCGGGCTATCCGGAGGACAACCGCCCGACGATGGTGGAGATCGGGCGCGGCTACACCCTCCAGATCTACCGGTGCTCCGCCGCGCCCGAGCACGCCCCGGTCACCGCCATGCAGTAGGGCCTAGGCGTCCTTGCGGGCCATCGCGGCGACCATCTGGGTGTGCAGGGGGTGCTCCAGCGGTCCCGCCGGGCCCTCCGGACGCCACTCGGTCACGTGGACGACTCCCGGCTCCAGCAGCGTCAGCCCGTCCAGGAACCCCGCGATCTGCTCCCGGCTGCGGAAGTAGGACCCGCCCAGCCCGGACTGCAGGATCCTCTTGGCCTCCTCCACGCGCGGGTCGTCGCCCGAGTCGTGCAGGTGGGTGAGCACGAAGTGGCTGCCCGGCGCGACGAAGTCGTGCAGCCGCCGCACCACCGCCGCCGGGTCCCGCTCGTCGGGGACGTGGTGGACGATCGCCGCCAGGATGATCCCCACCGGGCGGTCCAGGTCGATCAGGCCGGTCAGCCCCGGATCGGTGAAGATCTTCTCCGGCTCGTACAGGTCGCCCTGGATGACGGTGGCGACCCCGCTCTCGGTGAGCAGCGCCCGGCCGTGCGCCAGCACGATCGGATCGTTGTCGACGTACACGACGTGCGCGGCGGGGTTGGCGTCGCGGGCGTACTCGTGCACGTTGCTGGCGGTCGGCAGCCCCGAGCCGATGTCGACGAACTGGTCGATGCCGACCGTGCCCGCCAGGTGCCGCACCGCGCGCTCGATGGCGACCCGGTTGCCGCGCGCCACCACCGGCGCCTCGGGGACCAGTTCCATCACCATGTCGGCGACCTGCCGGTCGGCCGCGTAGTTGTCCTTGCCGCCGAGGAAGTAGTCGTACACCCGCGCGAAACTCGGCTGGGTGACGTCGATGCCTGCGGGGGCGCGCTCCTGCTCGTGTGCCGGCACGGGGTCTGCTCCTTGCGACGCGGGGTGGACGATGCCCCCGAGGCTAGACAACCCGGGCCCGAAGATCAGCCGTTCGCGCTGATCGGGCCCGCGAACCTGGGGTTTTCCGCAGGGCCGGGCTGCGGCGGTCCACCGGGGAGGTCGGCGGGCGGCTTCATGGTGGCCCCGGCGCCCCGTCCGTAGCGTCGAGTACATGATCGAATACGCGAGCGACCAGGTCGCGGCCGGCGGGATCACGGGCTGGGCGACCGACCTGATGGACCGGCTCGGCGCGCCCGGCGCGGGCCTGGCCATCGCCCTGGAGAACCTCTTCCCCCCGCTGCCCAGTGAGGTGATCCTGCCGCTGGCCGGGTTCACGGCCAGTCAGGGGAACATGAGCCTGGTCGCGGCGATCGCCTGGACCACGTTCGGGTCGGTGGCCGGGGCGGTGGTGCTCTACATGATCGGGGCCCTGATCGGGCGGGAGCGGACGCGGGCCATC
>DATADI010000716.1:0-3869 GCA_036258615.1 Thermomonospora sp.
AGTTCCTTGTCGGTGATGGACGCCGAGGCGACCTTGTGGGTCACCACGTCGAACCTCTCCAGGAACTCCACCGACGGCACGTCCCAGGGGGAGGCGAACCAGTCGATGCCCCGATCGGCGGCGTACTTGGCGATCTGCTCGTACTCCTCGGCACCGAACTCCACCCGGTGCTTGTACTCCAGATACGTCATCTCCCCCCACGGGGTCTGCCGCATCTTGTTCTGCTGCTCGGGCGGAACACAGATCTCCGGGGTGCGCTTTTGGAACTTCACCGCCTGGCACCCCGCGTCCGCAGCGATGTTGATCAACCGCCGGGCGATATCGACATCACCATTGTGATTGATACCGATCTCACCGATCACATAGACCGGTCTGCCCGGGCCGACCTCGCGCTCCCCGATCCGCACGCCGACGGAGTCCCTGACCGTGTCACTCATAGGGGTTTGTCCTCGTCATCCGGCCCCTGGCGCGCCGCCAGGACCCGTTCGCAGAGCTCACGGACCGCCCCGGCACCACCGGGACGGGTGAGCGTGATACGCGCCGCCGCCAGCACCCGCGGATGCGAGTCCGGAACGGCGACCGGCCACCCGACCAGCGCCAGGCAACCCAGATCGTTGACGTCATTGCCGACATAGGCCACCCGCGCCGGGTCCAGCCCCTCGTCGGCCAGCCACTTGCGCAACACCGACGCCTTGTCCTCCACCCCGTGCAGCACCGGCACCCCCAACTTGCGGGCACGGGCCGCGACAACGGCGTTGACCTCGGTCGACAGGATCAGCAACGGCACCCCGGCGCGACGCAGCAACGCCACACCCATCCCGTCACCACGGCTGACCCGCACCGACTCACGCCCATCGGTGTCCACGAACGCACCATCATCGGTGTGCACACCATCGAAATCGGTGACCACCGCGTCCACGTCCAACGGCTCAGGCCGATCCGCCACCGTCGCCAGAGCACGCACCAGATCCAGATCGGCGGGCTCATCCACCTCCACCGCATGCGCCGCAGGCACACGCTGGACCTCGATACGGCCGAAGAACCGATGCCGATGCTCACGGAGCCCGCTCGTGCGCATCACGTAGAACGCACCCGTCTCCCGATAGTGCGGAGCACGATCCTGGCGACGCGGCCGATGCGCGGGATCATGCCCGACCCCGGTGACACCACGGTCCCCCACCGAACGCCACTGGAACTCATGAGTCTCCAGCCCCGAGAACACCGAGTCCGCACGCCCGTCCAACACCAACCCCACCGCGGCGTCCAGATCCGCCGGATCGATGAACGGGCTGGTGCACTGCACCATCACCGTCACCTCCGGATCCGACCCAAGCTGGTCGAGCGCGTGCAGCAGAGCCGACTCCGACGACGCCGTGTCACCACTCAGATCCTCCGGCCGCATCACCACACGGGCACCGGCGGCGGCCGCCACCGACGCGATCTCCGCATCGTCGGTGCTGACCACCACCACATCCACACGAGGAGCGGCCAGCGCGGCGGTCACCGCACGCACCACCAGCGGGCGACCACCGACGAGGGCGAGGTTCTTACGGGGGATCCCCTTTGAACCACCCCGGGCCGGGATGACACACGCCACACTCACAGGATGTCCTCAAAGGCTGAGGGAACTCCCTGCGGGGGCCGGGCGTTCCTCACGAGATCGGGGGAATGACCAGAAGGTTACCGGAGGTCCGGACTGGGCGATTCGCGTTGGTGATCCCTTTACCGTCCCGCAACGGGACCGGATCCGGCCACCCGCAAACCGTCACTCCACCGGACCGCCGGGCAGCACGGCCCGTTCGATCCGCCCCAGGCGCTCCTCGTACAGCGCCGCGGCGGTCAGCCTCGCCCGGATCCGGGCGTGCTCGGCGCGCACGTCCTCCAGCAGTTCGCGGGCCTCGGCGGGGGCTTCCGCTCCGTCCAGCGTCACCGGCGGGCGTTCCAGCCCGGCCAGCCGCTCCTCCACGGCCGCGAGCTGACGGCTCATCCGCTCGGCCCGGTCGCGGACCTCGTCGAGGTCCCGGCGCAGGTTGCGGCGGGCGGTGCCGAACTCGCGGCGCAGCTCGGCCAGCTCGTCGCGGACCCGCTCGGCCGCCGCGTCGGCGCGGGCCTCGGCGATGGCCTCGACACGTCGGCGCAGCGCACGCCACAGCGGCCCGCCGAGCCGTTGGACGGTGACGTTCCTGACGTCGGGGGCGGTCATGGCAGGAACCGGATCCTTCCCTCGGCGATCCACCGCCTCAGCAGCGCGGCCTCGGCGTGCAGCCGGTGCTCCGGCGTCACCCGCACCGCGTCGCCCCAGTGGTGCTCGAACGTCCGCTGTTCGGGGTCGTCGATGAGCGAGACGCCGGTGAGCACGGTGTCGGCCGCCGGGAACAGCTCGGTGAGCAGGTACGTCGCCAGCGTGCCCGCCGTGGCCCAGACCCGCTCGGTGGAGTCCAGGCCGAGCAGGTCGTTCAGCGGGTGGGTGAACTCGGCGTTGGACACCGGGACGATCCCGAGGTCCGCCGGCCACCACGGCCGCAGCGCCTGCCCCTCGCCGAACGGCCGGCCCTGCTCGAACAGCAGGTAGAGCCGGCTGGTGTAGTCGGCGAACGTGAACGGGCTGGGGGTGACGCCCCGGTGCAGGGCGACGACGTCGCAGCGGCGTCCCACGGTCGGCGGCCCGCCGGGGACGTCCAGCCCGAACGTCGTCATGCGCAGGACGAGGTCGGCGGAGTCGATGGCCGCCGCGCGGTCCGGGTCGGCGTCCAGCGGCGCGTTGCCGACGACGGCGATCCGGCGGGGCGGCGCCCCGCGCGCGTAGCTCTCCAGCAGCCCGCGCAGCATCGCGTGCGTCCTGGTGGTCCCGGCCGGACCTGGGGCGATGATGGACATTTGAGTCGAGATCCTACACACCGCCGTCCGGCGACGAGGACGGACGGACCGGACAGCGGGGTCTCAGAACGCGGGACGCCGCCACAGCACGGGCTGGGTGCCCTGCCCGGTGGTGCTGGCGCCGACGGCGAGCATCCCGCCCCGGAAGGTGACCAGGCCGGTGAGGCGCTGGTCGCCGGTGCCCGACAGGGCGGTCTCCCCGGGCCGCTCCATCCGCCAGGTACGGCCGTCCCGCGACACCCACAGCGCCACGTCCGCGGCGCCCTCCGCGCCGGTCGTGCCGTGGATCGCCACGCCCTGCGGCAGGGCCGACACCCCGGTCACCGACTCGGCGTCGGCGAGCCCGGCGGGCATGGTCTCCTGCCAGCTCTGGCCGCCGTCGGAGGAGGCGAAGGCGAACCTCTTCGGCGGCTCGTCACCGACCCGGTACTCCCCGGCGGCCACCACCACCTGCCCGGACACGGCCACATGGTGCAGGTAGCCGCTCGCGCCCACCGGCAGCACCGGGGTCTTGCGCACCGTCCACGTCAGCCCGTCCGGGGAGGTCCACGCGACGGGGACGTGGTCGCCGCCGGGGCCCTTCGCGCCGCCGACCGCGACGTACCCGCCGGGACCCGAGGCCACCGCCTGCATCCAGCGGTTGCCGTCGTCGGTGGGATCGAGGTCCTTGTCGGCGCCCTTGCCGCGCCGCCAGGTGCGCAGGTCGGCCGAGTGCCACACGACGGCGGCCGACCCGTCCTCGCCGACGACCACGTGACCGCGCGGCCCGGCCGTCACCCCGTACGCGCGGAGCGTCTCGTCGCCCCGCGGCGCGAACAGGCCGCCCGCCATGGGCCGCCACTGCACGCCGTCCCGGGAGGAGACCACCAGCGGGCGGCGGGGCAGCCGGTCGTTGCCGCCGATCGCCACCCATCCGGCGGCGCCGCCCGCCACGCTCTGCAGCCGCTGTGTGCCGGGGCCGCCGACGATGACGCCGGTGAGCCGGCCGCGCC
>DATADI010000717.1:0-3473 GCA_036258615.1 Thermomonospora sp.
CGGCGGGCGCAGACCGCCACCGCGGCCCCGGCGGCGAGGAAGGCGGCGGCGATCCCCGCGCCGATGCCCCGGGTGCCGCCGGTGACGAGGACGACCCGGCCGCCGTAGTCGTACGAGACGGTCATGACTGCTACCTTACCAAGCAAGCGTTAGGTATGAGAGGCGGGCAGGCATGGGCATCACTCATCGGGTCGCCGCCCCCGGGGTGGCCGAGGTCGTGGTGGACGTACCGCCGGTGAACGCGCTCACCGCGCGGGGCTGGCACGACCTGGCGGACGCGGTCACCGAGGCCGGGCGGGACCCGCAGGTGCGGGCCGTGGTGCTCCGGGCCGAGGGGCGGGGCTTCAGCGCCGGGGTGGACATCAAGGAGATGCAGCGCGCCCCCGGCTTCGACGCGCTGATCGGCGCGAACCGGGGCTGTTACGCCGCGTTCGCGGCCGTCTACGAGTGCGAGGTCCCCGTCGTCGCCGCCGTCCACGGATTCTGCCTGGGCGGCGGCATCGGCCTGGTCGGCAACGCGGACGTCATCGTGGCCAGCGAGGACGCCACGTTCGGGCTGCCGGAGGTGGACCGGGGCGCGCTGGGCGCGGCCACCCACCTGGCGCGGCTGGTCCCGCACCACCTGATGCGCGCCATGGTCTACACCTGCCGGACCGCCACCGCCGCCCAGCTCCACCACCACGGGTCGGTGTACCGGGTGGTGCCGCGCGAGGAGCTGCGGGAGGCGGCGTTCGAGGTCGCCGGATGGATCGCCGCCAAGGACCCGTACGTCATCCGGCGGGCCAAGGAGTCCCTCAACGGCATCGACCCGGTGGACGTCCGGCGCAGCTACCGGTTCGAGCAGGGCTTCACGTTCGAGCTGAACCTCGCGGGCGCCGGCGACCGGCACCGCGACGCGTTCCTGGAGGAGAGGGCGCCATGAGCAAGGTGGTCTCCGCCGAGGACGTGGTCGGCTCGCTGCGGAGCGGGATGACCGTCGGGATCGGCGGGTGGGGCTCGCGCCGCAAGCCGATGGCGCTGGTGCGCGCGCTGTGCCGGTCGTCCCTCACCGACCTGACGGTGGTCTCCTACGGCGGGCCGGACGTGGGGCTGCTGTGCGCGCACGGCAAGGTCCGCAAGGTCGTCGCCCCGTTCGTCACGCTCGACTCGGTCCCGCTGGAGCCGCACTTCCGGGCGGCCCGGCAGCGCGGGGACGTCGCGTTCACCGAGTACGACGAGGGCATGTTCATGTTCGGGCTGTACGCGGCGGCGCACCGGCTGCCGTTCCTGCCCACACCGGCCGGGCTCGGGTCGGACGTCCTGCGGGTCAACCCGGACCTCAGGACCGTCCGCTCCCCCTACGGCGACGGCGAGGAACTGGTCGCGGTCCCGGCGCTGACGATGGACGTCGCGCTGGTGCACGTCAACCGCGCCGACGCCCGGGGCAACGCGCAGTACCTCGGCCCCGACCCGTACCTCGACGACCTGTACGCCAAGGCCGCCGACCTCACCTACGTCTCCTGCGAACGGCTCGTGGACACCGCGGACCTGGTCAAGGAGGGCCCCGTGCAGTCGCTGCTGATCAGCCGGGCCCACGTGGCGGGGGTCGTGGAGACGCCCAACGGCGCGCACTTCACCGACTGCGCGCCCGACCACGGCCGCGACGAGGAGTTCCAGCGGATGTACGTCCAGGCGGCGGGCGACCCGGACCGGTGGGAGGCGTTCCGGCGGCGCTTCCTGTCCGGGGACGAGTCCGCCTACCAGGACGCCGTGCGCGCGTGGCGGGAGGCCCGGTGAACGACGTGACCAGGGCGGAGGTGTGCGCGGTGGCGTGCGCCGAGATGTTCCGGGGGGACGGGGAGATCGTGGCGGCGGCCGTCAGCGGGATGGTGCCCGCGCTCGGCGCGCGCCTGGCGCGGCTCACGTTCGAACCGGGTCTGCTGACCACCGACGGGCACGCGTACCTGACGGCCGAGCCGATCCCGCTCGGCGCAGCGGCGGGCGAGGTGGAGGGCTGGCTGCCGTTCCGCGACCACCTGTGGCTGGTGCTCAACGGCAGGCGGCACGTGGTGCTGGGGGCGAGCCAGATCGACCGCTACGGCAACTCCAACATCTCCTGCATCGGCCCCTGGGAACGGCCGAAGGCGCAGCTCCTCGGCGTACGGGGCGCGCCCGGCAACACGGTGTGCAACACCACGAGCTACTGGATCCCGAGGCACTCGCCGCGCGTGTTCGTGGAGGAGGTGGACTTCGTCAGCGGCGTCGGGAACGACCGCGGCGCCTACGACCTGCGCGTCGTCGTCACCGACCTGGCCGTGCTGGACTTCGCGACCCCCGACGGGCGGATGCGGCTGCGCTCGACGCATCCCGGGGTCACGGTGGACGACGTGGTGACCGCGACCGGGTTCGAGCTGGCCGTCCCCGCCGAGGTGCCGCGGACCAGGCCGCCGACCGGGGAGGAGCTGCGGCTGATCCGCGAGACGCTCGACCCGGGCGGGCTGCGCGACCGGGAGGTCCCGGCGTGATCGCCACGGCGCTCACCGAGCTGACCGGCATCCGGCACCCGATCGTCCAGACCGGGATGGGATACGTGGCCGGGGCGCGGCTGGCGGCGGCGACCTCCCGGGCGGGCGGGCTCGGGATCATCGCCGCCGCCACCCTGTCCCCCGAGGAGATGACGCGGGCCATCCGGGAGGTCAGGGAGCGCACCGACGCGCCGTTCGGGGTGAACCTCCGGGCCGACGCCGACGACGCCGCCGAGCGGGTGGAGATCCTGGTCCGCGAGGGCGTCCGGGTGGCGTCGTTCGCGCTGGCCCCGCGCCGGGAGCTGATCGCCCGGCTCAGGGACGCGGGCATCGTGACGATCCCGTCGGTCGGGGCCCGCCGGCACGCCGAGAAGGTCGCCGCGTGGGGCGCGGACGCGGTGATCGTGCAGGGCGGGGAGGGCGGCGGGCACACCGGCCCGGTCCCGACGACGCTGCTGCTGCCGGACGTGGTGGACGCGGTGGACATCCCGGTGGTGGCGGCGGGCGGGTTCTTCGACGGCCGGGGGCTGGCCGCCGCGCTGGCGTACGGGGCCGCCGGGGTGGCGATGGGCACCCGGTTCCTGCTGACCGCCGACTCCCCGGTGGCCGAGGAGGTCAAGCGGGTCTACCTGGCGGCGTCGGTCCGCGACACGGTGGTCACGACCCGGGTGGACGGCGTGCCGCACCGGGTGCTGGCCTCGGACCTGGTGCGGTCCCTGGAGTCGGCGGGGCGGACCCGGTCGCTGCTGCGCGCGGTGCGCAACGCGGCCCGGTTCCGCCGGGTGTCCGGCCTGTCGTGGGGGGCGATGGTCCGCGAGGGACGGCGGATGCGGCACGGCCGCGACCTGACCTGGGCGCAGGTGCTCATGGCCGCCAACACCCCGACGCTGCTGAAGGCCGCCATGGTCGACGGCCGCACCGACCTCGGGGTGATGGCGTCCGGGCAGGTCGTCGGGCTCATCGACGACC
>DATADI010000718.1:0-12878 GCA_036258615.1 Thermomonospora sp.
GGGCGGGCCTTTTCTCGTTCGTGCGTCCTTCACGGTTTGCGGCATTCGGCCGGATGCGGACATGCGGTGTCCTGCGCTGGGATTGCGTCAACCGGGTCCGGGTGTGGGCCGTCCCCTAGGTGGTCGCTCCGGCGTGCGTGGCCGGGCCGTCGAAGGGGGCAGGGTCATGAGGACGGCGTTGTTGCGGGGGCTGGTGGTCGTCGCGCTGATCGTCGGGGTCGGGGGTACCGCCGGGGCCGCTGCGGCCGTGGAGGGGCGCGGGTGGAAGGTTCATTCGGCGGGGCGGCTGGCCGGTTCGCATTTCTCGGCGGTGGCGTCGTCGCGGCCTTGGGATGCCTGGGCGGCGGGGCATCAGGTCGACGAGGCGGGGCATCCGCGTGGCGTGTTGTTGCGCTGGCGGGGGCGGGAGTGGAGTCGGGTGCCCGCCGAGGGGCTTCCTGAGGTCTCGTACTGGTATTCGGTGGGCTCGTCCTCGCCTCGGAACGTGTGGGCGTACGGGTGGGACCAGGACGGGCAGAGCATCGTGCGGTTCGACGGGCGGCGCTGGCGGGAGGTGGCGATGCCCGACGGTGTGGAGATCCATGGGTTCGCCGAGCTCGCCGTGGTGCCCGGGGCCACCTGGTTGGCCGGTGGGCGGTGGGCGGCCCGGTGGGTCGGTGACGGGTGGCGTTCGGTGGTCCTGCCCGAAGGGGTGAACGTCACCGCGGTCCACGCGCGGTCGGCCGGGGAGGTCTGGGTGGCCGGGCACCGGTTCGTGGCGCCGGGTAAGCCTCTGCAGCCGTTCGCGGCGCGCTGGGACGGCACGGCGTTCGTGCCCGTCGCAACCCCGGAGAACGGGCTGGTCGTGCGGGACATGTTCGTGGACCGGCGGAACGGCGTGTGGCTCACCGGGCAGATCCCCCAGGGGTGGGACGGGCATCGGCCCGCCGTGCTGCGCTGGGACGGGCATCGGTGGCAGGACGCCGGGCTGCCGGACCAGGGGCAGTGGCCGGACGCCGTCGGAGTCACCCGGGACGGCACGGTGTGGGTCACCGGGGATCCGGCGGGCTTCGAGGGACCGGCGACGTTCTGGGGCTATGACGGCTCGGCGTGGCGGACGGTGACGGCCGAGCCGCCGCCGGGTGCGTTCTCGCCGCGGGTGTCGGGGCTGGCCCCGGTTCCGGGAACGAACCGGATGTGGGCCGTGGGCGGCTATGAGGTCGTGGTCAGTCCGGGCAATTCCCAGAGTTACGAGTCCATCCACCTGTACCGCTGAGCGTTAGGCGGGCTTGACGGCGATGGCGCCCAGGGGTTGGACCTGAGGGAGAGGGCCGATGTTCTCGGTCTCGGGGCGCCACTGGGGTGAGGGCACCAGGCCGGGGGGCAGGAGTTCGAGGCCGGTGAAGAAGGTCTCGAGTTGTTCCCTGCCCCGCAGTTTGTAGGGGACCGAACCGCCGTCGTCGTAGTCCTGTTGGGCCTTGAGGAACTCGGGCGAGAGGACGTCGTACCCGTCGCAGAGGGCCAGGTGGCTTCCCGGCGCCAGGCCCGCCATGAGGGTGGCCACGATGGAGCGGGCCTCGTCGTCGTCGGTGATGTGCCCGAGCACTCCCATGAACGTGAGCCCGACCGGGCGGTCGAGGTCCAGCGTGCGGGCCGCCGCGTCCAGGATGGCGGCGGGCCGGCGCATGTCGGCGTCGATGTAGTCGGTGACGCCCTCCGGGGTGCTGGTGAGCAGGGCGTGGGCGTGCGCGAGCACCAGGGGGTCGTTGTCGACGTAGACGATCCGGGCGTCCGGCGCGACGCGCTGGGCGACCTCGTGGGTGTTGTCGACCGTGGGCAGGCCCGTGCCCACGTCGAGGAACTGACGGATTCCGGCCTCACCGGCGAGGAAACGGACCGACCGTTTCAGAAACGCCCGCGTGAGCCGCGCGATGTCGAGAATGCCCGGGAAGGTCTGCACGTACTGGTCACCGGCCACCTGGTCGACCGGGAAGTTGTCCTTGCCGCCGAGCCAGTAGTTCCAGATCCTGGCCGAGTGCGGGACCGAGGTGTCGATTTCGGTCAGTTCGTTCTCGGCTCTCTGCCACGCGTAGTCGTCGCCGGTCACGAGATCTCCAGGGGCCAGCCAGCGGGTGGGGAACCTCCATCCTCCGGCCCCTGTCAGGAACGGTCAACCCCTCCCGGAGGCGGGGCTCTCGTTGATCATTCGTTCGATGATTTCCCGTGACTCCCTGGGGCGATATGCGGCGATGGCCAGGCTGCTCAACTGCTCCAGGTACAACGCACCTATTTTCGGATCGTCCGGATAGAGCGCGCTGTCGCCCTGTTCCAGATAGACCACGTCCGGCATGCCCTTGTGGCTGAAACGGAGCACGGTGATCGGGCCGGTCACCGACTGACGGGCCGGGGCGTGATCCGGGACGATCTGGACGGGCATGTGGAGCGGCAGGTCGAGGAGACGCCGCAGTTGCCGTCTCAGCACACCTCGGTCGACCAGCGGGTTCCGCAGTGCCCGTTCGCCGATCAGCGCCCAGACGCGGCGGCCCTCGTACGGCATGAGACCCTGCCGCAGCATCCGCAGCTCGACCCGCCGCCTGATCTCCGCCTCGGACGCCTGCCCGTGCTGGAGGCGCACCACCACCTCGGCGTACTCCTCGGTCTGGAGCAGCCCGGGAACGTACAGGTCCTCGTAGCAGCGGAGGTCCCCGGCGAGCGGTTCGAGGTTCAGGTACCGCCCGAACCAGGGCGGCACGATGTCCGCGTACTCGGCCCACCAGGTCGTGCGCGGCTCGGCCAAGGGGGCGCTGAGCGTGACCGCCGGCTCCGCGGTGTGCCTGCCCAGGCGGCGGAGTTCGGCCCCGGTCGCCTCGTAGACCGCGTGCCATTCGTCGAGGGTGCCGAGCCCGGCCGGGTCGACCTTGTTCTCCACGGCGGCGGCGACCAGGAACGCCCACAGGTTGGCCACCCACGACCACGGCGGGAGTTTCTGACGCCGCCCCCCGCGCACATGGTCGTGCAGGGTGGACTTCGAGATGACCTGAAGGGGTTCCCCGTGAGCGCCGGCCTCTCCGCGGAACTGCTCGGAAAGGCGCTGGGCCGTCGCGAAGTTCACCTTCGCCTTACTGATCGCCGATTCGAGGAACTCACGAAATTCGGCGAGGATCGCGGTACGCCGTTCGTCCATGAATCTCGGTTCTCTACGGAGGATGGGTCGGACAAGGCTAGCGTCCCAGGAGCACACGCGCGAACCATGTCGTCTGACATAGAACGAGAGAGAACACACACCGACGCCTCGGCTACTCGGCGGTTCACATAAGCGAGGGAACCCTTCGACAAAGATCATTCTTCCGGTATCTTCCGGATGTCCGGAAAGCGCTGCCGTGCGCGGTCGAGAGGCCCCACGATCTCCCTGAAAGGTGATCGTCCATCAGAGAGGGCTTCCGGTGCTGTCCACGCTGCCGGTCTTCGACGCGGGCGGGGCGTACTGGCAGGAGATCGCACGGCTGCTGTTCACCACCTGGGCCGCCCGCACCGGGCGGACGCTGCCCCACGTGCCGGTGTCGCAGCTCAGCCGGCGGCAGATCGAGGACTTCTGGGCCGACGACCACCTGGACGCCGATGACGCCGACACGAGGAAGAGCACCATGCACACATCCCTGGCCGCCGTCGACATCATCGCCTTCGGCGACCAGCACCGCGACGCGGCGCTGCGCCGTCGCCTGCGCGCCACCATGTACCGGCTCCTGACCGACGCCTTCGGCATCACGGGCCTGTCGCTGGACGCCTGCTACCGCGAGGACCGCGGGGACGGGACGCTGGTCGTGGCCTCGCCCGACATCGACCCCGCCCTCCTCATGGACCCGCTGGCGCACCACCTGCTGGCCGTGGTGCGGCGGGAGAACCGGTACGCGGGCCCGAACGCGCGGCTGCGGCTGCGGCTGGCCGTCCACCACGGTCACGTCGAGTACGACCAGCACGGAGTCGTCGGCGACACCTCGCTCGAGCTGTTCCGGCTGCTGGACGCCCGCGCCTTCAAGAGCCTGTTCGACGCGCGGCCGGACGCGGACCTGGGGCTGATCCTCCCCGACCGGCTGTTCACCGAGACGGCCGGCCGGAGCGGCCTGGTCACGCCCGAGGCTTACGAGAGGCTCCAGGTCACCAACAAGGGCACGCGGCTCAAGGCGCAGGTCTGGCTGCCGCCGGTGTTCCAGACCAGAAAAAGCGCGTAGCGGAGCGCGCCGCGAGTGTCACGATTGGTCATTGATTAGTCACTTACGGTGCGGGTAGTCAGGGTTCGGCAGTGTTCTCCGGAGACGAGAGGAACCGGATCATGATGATGCGCCGCACCACCGTGGCCGCCGGACTCGGGTTACTCGCCCTCGGCGGTCTCGCGTTCCCCGCGCACGCCCAGAGCACCTGCACCGTCAACGGCGTGCCGGCCTCGGGCGCCGACATCCGCGGAACCGAGGGCGCGGACACGATCACCTGCTCCCTGGTCCTGGCGGGGACGGTCGTCGACGCGCTCGGCGGCGTCGACACCATCACCGTCACCGGTCCCGTGAGCGGCCAGGTCAGGGCCGGGAACGGCGCGGACGTCCTGACGGTCGCCGCGACCGGGCGGATCGGCCAGGGCGGGTCCCTGGACGGGCAGTTCGACGACGACAGGTTCGAGGTCCACGGCGCCGTCGCGGGCGCCGTCCGGGGCGGGCAGCACAACGACGACATCCAACTGCACCCGACCTCGGACGTCGAGGCGACGGGCGACGTCCGCGGGGCGCGGGGCGTCGACACGATCACCGTCGACCGTGGGGCCCTCGTCCTCGGACTGGTCGAGGGCAACCAGGAGGGCGACACCCTCGTCATCACCACGGTCGCGGCGGGCGGCCGGGTCCGCGGGGACGACGGGAACGACCACATCACCGTGCGCGCCAACCAGGGCGAGGTCGACGCCGGCGCCGGGACCGACACCTGCCGCATCGCCGGCAACCCGCCACTGAACTGCGAGAACGTCGGCCCGCCCCCGCCGCTCCCGGCCGCGGTGAACTGACCGCCGACCCGTGCCGGGAGCCGCCCGGACACGGCGACCCCGGGGCCGGATCACGGTGATAACCCGTCCCGGCCCCGCATCGTGCCAGGAGTCCTCCTTTTGCCGTGCCTCTGCGGGTGAGGTTTCAGGAGGGGGACAACCCCTTCCTGAGCACGGTGGCGTGCATATCGGCCGGTGGTGATGAGGGCCTGTTCATCGTGGGCCATCGCGACACCGAATCCGCGCCGTACCGACTGGATATCGATACCTTCGGAGTGCCTCCGGCCGGGGACCCGAAGCCGGCCTGGTCCTGTCGGGTCTGAAAGCGCGGGTCGTCAGATCTTGCCGGTTGTGCGGGTGGCCCAGGTGGCGCCGCCGGAGTTGCGGTAGACGACCAGGTTGCCGTCGTTCTGGAGCACCGCGTGGGACGCGCCCTTGTGTCCGGTCCTGGTCGCCCAGACGGGCCTGCCCTTGCGATAGGCGACGAGGTTTCCGTCGCGCTGCATGACGAGGCGGTCGGCGCGGCTTCCGGCGGTACGGCTCGTCCAGAGGACGTGGTAACCGGGGCCGTACAGGACGAGGTCGCCGTCACTGCGCAGGAGCAGTGCGTACCGTTTGTCGGTCGACGCCAGGTATTGGTTGGCGCGCAGCACCTGGCCGGCCCTCAGGCGGGCCCCGCCGGGGAAGGCGCGGTACCTGTCGGGGCGGGCGGTGTTGGACGCCCAGGTGGGGCCGCCGGAGTTACGGTAGACGACGAGGTTGCCGTCGTTCTGCATCGCGACGTAGGACGGCCCCTTGTCCTGGGTGTTCGTGGCCCACACGGGGGTGCGGCCCCGGTACATGACGAGGTTGCCGTCGGCCTGCATGACGACCCGGTCGCCGCCCTTTCCGGCGGTCCGGGACGACCATCTGCCGCCCTTTCCGTGGTACATCACCAGATTGCCGTCGCGCTGGAAGACGAGCGCGTACATGCGGTTCCCGGAAGTGATGTACTGCCCGCGGCGAAGGGTCATGCCCGTCGTGAGCCGGTCGGTTCGGAGGAAGACCGCGGTGCCGACACCGCCCCATGGGGCGGGTGTCTTGGCGAGGTCCTTGAAGTGCAGGAATCCTGAGGGCCAGACCGGCGATCCCCGGTCGATCGTCCGCCACCGGAAGGTTCCCTGGTAGTTGTCCTCCGAGATGGTGATGGTGTCGCCCTCCACCCTTTCGACGTACGCCACGTGGCCGTGGTCGCCGTAGCCCACCGTCCGGTCCCACCAGGCGATGGAGCCGACGGCGGGACGGTCGTCGGGAGTGCGCCACTTGTTCCATTCGTAGGCGTCGCCCATGGGCGATCCGGGTTGTGGCACGCCGTTCCGGATGAGCATGTACGAGGCGTAATTGGTGCAGTTCGTCCCGGGCTCGGCGCCCCAGTGACTCACATCCTTGTCATATCCGTGAATGTCGCAGGCCGTGTAGCCGACGCAGATCACGGCGTCGGCCAGCGCAGGCGACCCGAGGACCCCGGCCCCCGCCGTCACCGCGCCCGCCACGCCGAGGTGAGCGATGAGGCGGCGCATTCGAAACCCCCCGTCGAACAGGCCCGCCACCGGGCCGTTGGGCGCGAGCGTACTACCGGACTCCCTGATCGATCCGCGGTTCGGCCGACCCCGGGTTGACGACGGTTCGTCCCGCGAACTAACCTCGTTCGCCCTACCAACTGTTGGTGTCGCGAACTAGGAGGGTGAGCGTGCGGGCTGGGAGGGAGACCGGGGCGCTGGTCGCGCTGGCGGTCGCGGTGTTCGGCTACGCGCTGATGCAGACGGTGGTGGTCCCGGCGCTGCGGCTGCTGGAGGAACGGCTGGAGACCACGCCGACCACGGCGGCCTGGATCCTCAGCGCGTTCCTGCTGTCCAGCGCGGTGCTGACACCGCTGCTCGGGCGGCTGGGCGACCTGTACGGCAGGCGGCGGGTGACGCTGGCGGTGCTCGTGGTCTACGCGGCCGGGATGGCCGGGGCCGCCGCCGCCCAGGACATCGGGCAGCTCATCGCCGCGCGGGTCGTCCAGGGGGCGGGGCTGGCGCTCGTCCCGCTGTCGATGGCGATCCTGCGCGAGGCGCTGCCGGCGGCGCGGCTGCCGTTCGCGATGGGGCTGGTGTCGGGGATCGTCGGGGCGGGCGCCGGGGCCGGGCTGCTCGTCGGCGGGCTGGTGGCCGACCATCTGTCGTGGCGGTGGCTGTTCGTGCTCGGGGCGGCGCTCGCGCTGGTGGGGCTGGCGCTGGTGGCGCTGTGGGTGCCCGGCGGCGGCCGGGCGCCCGGCACGGGCGGCGGGATCGACCTTCCGGGGAGCGCGCTGCTGGGCGGGAGCCTGGTGGCGGTGCTGCTGGCGCTGGCCGAGGGGCCGGACCAGGGGTGGACGTCGGTGCGGGTGCTCGGCCTGGCGGCCCTGGGCGTGGTGCTGTTCGCGGTGCTGATAGGAGTGGAGCGGGCCAGGTCCGACGCCCTCCTCGACGTCGGTGAGCTGGCCGACCGGCCGATGCTCATGACCCACGCGGCGGCGTTCCTGTTCGGGGCGGGGTCGTACTTCTTCTTCCTGGCGCTGCCGCTGTACGCGCAGCTCGACCCGCGCGGCACGGGCGTCGGGTTCGGCTCGACCATCACGGTGGCGGGGCTGCTCATGCTGCCGGGCATGCTGGCGGTGATCCCGGCGGGCATGGCGGTCGGCCGGATCGCCAGGACGCTGGGGCCGCGCTGGCCGCTGGCGGGCGGCTTCGCGCTGATCGCGGGCGGGGCGCTGCTGTTCGTCCTCGTCCACGACCGGATGTGGCAGCACGCGGTGTTCTACACGATGGTCGGCGCGGGGACCGGGCTGGTGATGGGGTCGCTGCCCACGCTGATCGCCGCCGTCGTGCCCCCGGCGCGGACCGGCACCGCCAACGGCCTGAACAACATCGCCCGTACGGTCGGCAGCGCGGTGGGCACCGCCGTGGCCGCCGCCGTCATCGCCGCCGGGGGCTCCGGCGGCGGGCCGGTGCCCGACTCCGCCTTCACCGGCCTGTTCTGGCTGGCCGCCGGCACCGGAGCGCTCGGCGTGGCGGTCGCGGCGTGCGCCGTACGCCGCACGGACGGAAGCGAGAGGACGTCATGACCATCTTCAGCGACGCGGAACTGGCCTATCTGCGGGAGGACCCGCGCAGGCTCGGACGGCTGGCCACGGTCGGCCCGGACGGGATGCCGCACGTGGTGCCCCTGGGCTGGTCGCTCGATCCCACGGGGACGTTCTTCGAGATCGGGGGGCGCGGGTTCGGCCGGTCCAAGAAGTTCCGGGACGTGGCCGCCACGGGGCGGGCCGCCCTGGTGATCGACGACGTGCTGCCCCCGTGGCGGCCTCGCGGCATCGAGGTGCGGGGCCGCGCGGAGGCGCTGCCCGGTCCCCCGGCCCGGATCCGGCTATATCCCCGGCGCGTCGTCAGCTGGGGGCTGCACGACGGCGCCGTCATCGAGGACACCTACCGCGCCCGGGACGCCTGAGGTCCACTGGCGGGCCTGGTCCTTCAGCAGGCGGAGCAGGCGGCGGACGGTGCCGGCCAGGTGCTGGGTGCGGGGGTGCTGGGCGACGAGGACGACGTCGGGGCCGGGGGCGGCCAGCGGGCGGTGGGTGATGACGCCGGCGCGTTCCAGGGGGTCGTCGGCGACGCTGTAGTCGGGCAACAGGGTGACGCCCAGCCCCTCGGCGACCATGACCTTGCCCATCTCCGCGCCGTCCACGGAGTAGGCGAAGGACGGGGCGCGGCCGTCCAGGAGGCGGTGGACGTAGCGGTGCATGAGGTAGCCCGCGCGCATCGCGATGAACGGCTCGGCGAGGAGGCGGTCCGGCGGGACCGCCTCCAGCCGGGCCAGGGCGCTGTCGGCGCGGCAGCAGACGACGGGCCGCCCGCGCAGCAGTTCGACGGCGGCCAGGTCGGCGGGCAGGTCGTCGCCGTCCATCAGGTTGACCAGGCCGAGGTCCAGGCCGCCGACGCGCAGCGCCTCCTGGATGTCGGCCTGCTGGGCGGTGACCAGCTCGACCTGGGTGGCCGGGTGGGTGGCGCGGAAGGCGTGCATCACCGGGGTCACCAGCGGGACGGTGGCGGCGTTGACGGTGCCGATGCGGATCATCCGCCGGGTGCGGGCCTGGTCGTCGGCGGCGGTGCGCAGGCGGTGGACCGCGTCGAGGATCTCGGTGATCCAGGGCAGCAGCTCGCGGCCCCCGGCGCTGATCCGGGCGCCGGAGCGGTGCCGGTCCAGGAGCGTGACGCCGAGTTCGCGCTCCAGGTTGCCGATGGTCTGGCTGAGGGCGGGCTGGGACAGGTGGAGCGCCTCGCTGGCGCGCCGCATGGAGCCCAGCCGGGTGACGGCCGCCAGGCACTCGAGCTGTTCGATCCGCATGCATCCTCCCGGGCCGGGTGACAGGGCGGCCTTATCACCCGTTCGGAAACACGACATTGACCCTGGTGGGATCGGGTCGGCACAATCCTAACCATGTCTGTAGAGAATGCAGAGAATCCGCCCGAGCCGCTCCGGTTCGCCTACTGGGTGCCGAATGTGAGCGGCGGCCTGGTCGTGAGCAGGATCGAGCAGCGCACCGACTGGGGCTACGACTACAACAAGAAGCTCGCCGTACTCGCCGAGAACAACGGCTTCGACTACGCGCTGAGCCAGGTCCGGTACATCGCGTCGTACGGCGCGGCCTACCAGCACGAGTCCACCGGGTTCAGCCTGGCACTGCTGCTGGCCACCGAACGGCTCAAGGTGATCGCGGCGATCCACCCGGGGCTGTGGCATCCGGGGGTGCTCGCCAAGTTCGTCGCCACCGCCGACCAGCTGTCCGGCGGGCGCGCGGCGGTCAACGTCGTCAGCGGCTGGTTCAAGGACGAGTTCACCAAGCTCGGCGAACCGTGGCTGGAGCACGACGAGCGGTACCGGCGCAGCGAGGAGTTCATCCGGGTGCTGCGGGAGATCTGGACGTCGGAGCACGCGGAGTTCAACGGCGACTTCTACCGCCTGCACGACTTCGACCTGCGGCCCAAGCCGGTCGCCGGTCCGGGACGCCCGCACCCGGAGATCTTCCAGGGCGGCAACTCCACCAGCGCCCGGCGGATGGCCGGACGGGTCTCGGACTGGTACTTCAGCAACGGCCGTGACCTGGACGGCGTGTCGGAGCAGATCGCCGACGTCAACGCCGAGGCGGCGCTGCACGGGCGGCGCGTGCGGTTCGGGCTCAACGGGTTCCTCATCGCCCGCGACACCGAGGCCGAGGCCCGCGAGGTGCTGCGGGAGATCGTCGCCAAGGCCGACCGCGAGGCCGTCGAGGGCTTCGGCGCGGCGGTGAAGCAGGCCGGGAAGTCCACCTCCGACGGCAAGGGCATGTGGGAGGACTCGGAGTTCGCCGACCTCGTCCAGTACAACGACGGGTTCCGCACCGGGCTGATCGGCACGCCCGAGCAGATCGCCGAGCGCATCGTCGCCTACAAGCGGCGGGGCGTGAACCTGTTCCTGCTCGGCTTCCTGCACTACCTGGAGGAGGTCGAGTACTTCGGCAAACGCGTGCTGCCGCTGGTGCGCGAACTGGAGGCCGACGCCGCCGAGCGCGGCGAGCCCGTCGGGGCCGGCACCTGACGGCCATGCGCCTGATCCGCCGCCGGCACATCGACCTCCTGCGGACGTGCAGCGCCCTGTGTCCGTGAGCCCCCGCGCCCACCGACCGGTTCGTTCCGTCACACCGAGGAGATCCCCCATGTCCGTCGACACCCAGACCACCGAGAGCCCCACGACGACCGAGGAGCGCTTCGCGGCGGCCCTGCGGCGCGCCGACGTGGTGGCCGCCGAGCTGCGCGCCACCGCCGCCGCCCGCGACCACGCCAACGCGACCCCGCGCGCCGAGGTCGAGCTGCTGCGCGAGCACGACCTGCTCCAGGTTCAGGAGCCCGTCGAGTACGGCGGCGACGGCCTGTCGTACGCGCAGGCGTCGCAGATCACCCGCCGCATCGCGCGCGGTGACACCTCCATCGCCCACCTGATCGGGTACCACTACGCCCAGACCCGCGTCGCGCCGCTGTTCGGCACGCCCGCGCAGGCCGACGCGCTGTCCCGCCGCAACGCCGGGGAACGGCTGTTCTGGGGCGGGGTGCAGAACCCGCGCGGCGGCTCCGACCTCGTCCTGACCCGCGACGGCGACGGGTTCCGGCTCAACGGCCGCCGGTCGTTCGCCAGCGGGGCGAGCCTCGGCGACCACCTGTCGGTGACCGCCGCCTACGAGGGCGAGCTGGTGTTCATCGCGCTGCCCGCCGGGCGGGAGGGGTTCCGGGCGCTCGGCGACTGGGACAACATCGGGCAGCGGCTCACCGACTCCGGCGGGGTCGTGTTCGAGAACGCCCGCGTCGAGCGTTCGGAGATCCTCGGGGCCGACCCGATCACCGGGCGCACCCTCACGCCGTACCAGACGCTGGTCACGCCGCACTGGCAGCTCGCGTTCGTCAACTTCTACATCGGCACCGCCGAGGGCGCGTTGGAGGAGGCGCTCGACTGGACGCGCCTGCACGCCGCGCCGTGGGAGACCTCGGGCGTGGACAGCGCGACCGACGACCCGTACATCCTGCAGACCGTCGGGGAGCTGCGCAGCGAGATCCGCGCGGCGGCGCTGCTGGCCGACCGCGCCGGGGACGCCCTCCAGCGGGCCCTGGACACCGGCCCGGCGCTGACCGCCGAGGAGCGCGCCGAGGCCGCCGTCGCGGTGTACGAGGCCAAGTACCTGACGACGAAGGTGTCGCTGGCGGCGGCGTCGCGGCTGTTCGAGATCCAGGGGGCGCGGGCGACGACCAGCGCGTACGGCTTCGACCGGCACTGGCGCAACCTGCGGACCCACACCGTCCACGACCCGGTCGCCTACAAGGCCCGCGAGGTCGGCGACTGGACGCTCAACCGGCGCGCGCCGGAGTTCTCCCTGTACCGCTGATCCGTTCCGACGAGGAGGCCGTGGAGGTCGCGGGCAAGCTCGCGGCGTCGTTCGCCGCCCAGGCCGGTGAGCGCGACCGCGACCGGCGGCTGCCCGCCGGGGAGGTCGCCGACCTGGCGGGGTCCGGGCTGCTGGGCGTCGGCGTGCCCGCCCGGTTCGGGGGTGCCGAGGTCCGGGTGGCGACGCTGGCGGAGGTGTTCCGGACGCTGGGCCGCGCCGACGCCAGCCTCGCGCAGATCCCGCACAGCCACTTCGTGTTCCTGGACGCGCTGCGCCGCCAGGGCACCGAGGAGCAGCGGGCGTTCTACTTCGCCGAGGCGCTGCGCGGCGCGCGGTTCGCCAACGCCCAGTCCGAACGCGGCGGGCGCACCGCCGCCGAGGACGCCACCACCCTGCGGCCCCGCGACGGCGGCGGGTACGTGCTGGACGGCGAGAAGTTCTACTGCACCGGGGCGCTGTTCGCGGACTGGCTGGTGGTCCGCGCGGTCCTGGCCGACCGGCCGCCGCTGCCCGGCGGCGCACCGCGCAGGGCCCTGGCGTACATCCGCCGTGACACGCCCGGCGTCACCGTCGAGGACGACTGGGACGGCATGGGCCAGCGCACCACCGCCAGCGGCACCGTCCGCCTCGACGGCGTCCCCGTGGACGAGGACCAGGTCGTGCCGTACACCTCGCTGTTCGACGGCCCCACCACGTACGGGGCGCGCGCCCAGGTGCTGCACGCGGCCATCGACGCCGGGATCGCCCGGGGCGCGCTGGACGCGGCGGTCGTCGCGGTGGCCAAGGCCCGGCCGTGGTTCGAGAGCGGCGCCGACACCGCCGCCGGCGACCCGCTGGTCGTCCAGCAGGCCGGGGAGCTGGAGATCGCGGTGCGGGCGGCGGAGGCGCTGCTGCGGGAGG
>DATADI010000719.1:0-5784 GCA_036258615.1 Thermomonospora sp.
GCCAGCAGCTCGCGCTCGGGGATCCGCGCCGGCACCGTCGGATTGGCGATCTTGTAACCGTTCAGATGCAGGATCGGCACCACCGCCCCGTCCCGCACCGGGTCCACGAACTTCGTGGAGTGCCAGCTCGCCGCCAGCGGACCCGTCTCGGCCTCCCCGTCACCGACGATGCACGCCACCACCAGGTCCGGGTTGTCGAACGCCGCGCCGTAGGCGTGCGCCAGCGAGTACCCCAGTTCCCCGCCCTCATGGATCGACCCCGGCGTCTCCGGAGCCACATGACTGGGCACCCCACCGGGATAGGAGAACTGCCTGAACAGCCGTGCCATCCCCGCCTCGTCCTGCGACACCTCCGGGTAGACCTCGCTATAGGTGCCCTCCAGCCAGGCGTTCGCGACGGCCGACGGACCCCCGTGCCCGGGGCCCATGATGTAGATCATGTTCACGTCCCGGGCCCTGATCAGCCGGTTCAGGTGCGCGTAACAGAAGTTCAGCCCCGGAGACGTCCCCCAGTGACCCAGCAGCCGCGGCTTGATGTGCTCCGGCCGCAGCGGCTCGCGCAGCAACGGGTTGGCCAGCAGGTAGATCTGCCCCACCGACAGATAGTTCGCCGCCCGCCAATACGCGTCGACGGTTCGGACCTCCTCGTCGCTCAGAGGCGCGACGGCGGTGTACGAAACAGCGTCGGTCATAACGAGCCCTCTCCCCAATCGGGGACGTTCGAAGCCCCGTCCGGGCGCAACGCCGCGATGCGGTCTCAGGCGGGGGGTCGGTCGTCTTGGGGCTTGATGCGGATCTCGACGTCGGGGCCTTCGGCGGCGCGGAGCCGGGTGATGCGCTGTTGGGCGAAGGCGGTCGTGACCTCGCGGTAGTGGGGCATGAGGCGCTGTTGCAGTTCGGCGGCCTCGGTGTCGAGACGGCTGATCTCGGCGGTCTGGGTCTCCGGGTCGAGCGAGAAGCGGCGGGCGAGCAGTTCTTCCAGGCGGTCGATGTCCTCGTCGGCCAGCCCGGGATGGGCGTCCTTGAGCGCCTGCCTCAGCTCCGGGTGCAGCGGTTCCATCGGGTGATCTCCCCCTTGCGGCCCGCGCTAGCGGAACACCTTGGCCCGCAGGCGGTCGGAGTACCAGGCGTAGGTGAGCCGGTCGAAGCGGCAGGCGCGCGGCTGAGTGGTCAGGAAGTAGTTGTCCATCAGGTTCGGCCGTGTGGGCACGATCAGCTCCGGGTGGTAGCTGGTCCAGGTGGCGGGGTAGCCGAGGCTGTCGCGGCCCGCGTCGGCGGCGTGGTCGGTTCCGTTGTAGTTCGCGAACGTCGCCGGGACCGGATCGGTGGCGAGCGCCCGCCGCTTCTTGTTGATGGCCACGTCGGTGCCGTCCACGTACAGGTCGGTGACGAAGGCTCCGCCGTCCGAGCCCGCGTGGCCGAACTCGTGGAACGCGGTCATCTCCCCGCCGACGCTCACGGAGATGGGGATCGCGGCGCTTCCGGGGACCCGGGTGAGGAGCCCGTGCCTGCGGGTCACCCCGTCGTAGGTGAAGTCGGCGGTGCCGTGCTCGAAGTCGTCCGACGTGGACCACGCGGTCGCGCGGTCGTGCGTCGTGGAGCTGTACAGCACCGACACGTAGTCGGCGGCGATCCGGTAGTACCTGAGGAACGGGGCGACCCTGTCGCGCCTGGTCTCCATGAGGTTCGGCGGGACCTCGTGGGCGAGCGCGTTGTCCAGGGACGGCGTACGCGACGCGTCGAACAGCGCCACGAGCCGGATGTGCCGGTCGAGGTCGCCCTGCCGGAGCAGGTCCTCGTCCTCGGTGAACAGGTTCCGCAGGCTGTAGCGCACCGCGCCCAGGAAGCCCGGCCGGTCCTGCAGCACCGGATCGGCGGTGACGGTGCCGCCGGTCGCCGCCTCGATCGCCGGGTTGGCGACGAACGCGATGGTGTACGGATTGGCCTTGGGCGCCCCCGGATACAGCGTCCGCACCGGCACCGGCGGGCCCGCCGACACCTCGACGGGAACGCTCTGGGACCGCCATCCCGGGGCCTCCAGCCGTACCGTGACCCGTCCCACCGGCACCGACGAGGGCAGGCGCGTCACACAGGCGCAGTGCGGTCGTACCAGGTCGGGCGTCACGGCCACCTCCAGGGCGGCCGACTCGAACACCATCCTGGCGTCCGGCGGGATGCCGTCCCCGGTCACGGTGTAGGGATCGTCGTGGACCGGGTGGCCGACCGGCGAGATGTCGTGCTGCAGCAGGGTGACGCCGGTGATCTCGGTGCTGCCCTCCGGGGTCTCGACGGAGACCTCGTACCCGGAGGTGTGCGCCTCGACCACCGTCCGCAGGATGGCCCGCAGGTACGTCGTCTCACGGAGCTGGGCGTCCCCGGGGATCCGGAAGCCCATCAGGGTCGCGTTCTCCATCGAGGCGCCCACCCAGAAGCAGCACCGCACGTCCGGCGGCAGGGTGTCCCACGTCACCTTGAGCACCCTGCCGGTGGTCACGGTCATGAGCCGAGGACCACTGAGGTGATACGGGAGTCCGTGTGCTCCACGGTGACCTCCTGCCGGTTGGTCATGGCGCTGGTGAGCATGTCGATGACCCCGCCGACGAACGCGATGTCCGTCGGGGTCGCCCGATCGGGCAGGGTGAAGAAGAACGCCTGGGTGTTGGTCGGCGAAGGCCCGATCAACGCGCAGCCCTGGGGTCCCTGGTTGACGGTCATCCGCTGCACGAGCCCGGTCACGGCCATGGACGAATCCCCTTCGCTCAGATCGGGCGCTTCAGGATGCCGAGCGCCACGGCCCACTCGCTGAAGTAGCCGAGGTCGCCCCGGATCTGGAGCCCGCCCTCGAAGAACTGCCGGCGCGCGTCCCGGCGTCCGTTGACGATGTCGCAGATGATCTCCGCGTCGCCGGTGATCTCCACCCGGGGACCCGCCGCCGGCGGCTCGCCCGGCGCGGCCAGGTGCACCTTGTCCCCCTCACCCTGCAGCTGGTAGTCCCCACCGCCGGACCCCGTCAGGTGGAGCAGGATCCGGTCACCTGGCCCCAGGAAGCCACCGCGCCGCAGCCGGTCCGTCACCCCCGCCAGCGTGGACGTCACCGCGTGCCGCGCCGCGTCCTCCGCCTGCTCCTCGCCAGACACCATCATGCTCCCCCCATGCCGGTGCTCACTCTCAGCGAGTACCCCGACACGCGCCCTTCCAAGCCGGGTCTCCGGCCAGGTCCGCGTGAGCGTTAATTCGGAGTTAAATCCGCCTCCGGGACGTGGCCGGGCGGGTACGGGGCACTAGCGTCGGGCTGTGCTGATCACCCCACATGAGCAGGAACGGCTGCTGATCCATGTGGCCGCGCAGGTGGCCAGGGAGCGGCGGGCGCGCGGGCTGCGGCTGAACCATCCCGAGGCGACCGCGGTCGTCGCGGCGTACGTGCTGGAGGGCGCCCGGGACGGGCGGACGGTGGCCGAGCTGATGGAGGCCGGGCGTACGGTGCTGACCCGGGACGACGTCATGGACGGCGTGCCGGAGATGCTGGACTCGGTGCAGATCGAGGCGACCTTCCCGGACGGCACCAAGCTCGTGACCGTGCACCGGCCGATCCCGTGACCGGGGCGGCGGGCGGGCCGGTGCCGGGGCAGGTCGTCCCCGGCGAGGGGACCGTGGAGCTGAACCCGGGCCGGGAGCGGGTGACGGTGACGGTGGTCAACACCGGGGACCGGCCGGTGCAGGTCGGGTCGCACTACCACTTCGCGGCGTGCAACCCGGCGCTGGAGTTCGACCGCACGGCGGCGTGGGGGCGGCGGCTGGACGTCCCGGCGGGCACGGCGGTGCGGTTCGAGCCGGGGATGACGCGGGACGTGACGCTGGTGCCGCTGGCGGGCCGCCGGATCGTGCCGGGGCTGCGGCCCGAGAGCGCGGGGGCGCTGGATGACTGAGCTGTCGCGGGAGCGGTACGCGGCGCTGTACGGGCCCACCGTGGGCGACCGGGTGCGGCTGGCCGACACGAACCTGTTCGTCGAGGTCACCGAGGACCGGTCCCGGGGCCCGGCGGGAGCCGGGGACGAGGCGGTGTTCGGCGGCGGCAAGGTGATCCGCGAGTCGATGGGGCAGGCCCGCACGACGCGGGCGGAGGGCGCCGTCGACCTGGTCATCACCGGCGCGGTGGTCCTCGACCACTGGGGCGTCGTCAAGGCCGACGTCGGCGTGCGGGACGGCCGGATCGTCGCGCTCGGCAAGGCGGGCAACCCCGACACCATGGACGGCGTGCATCCCGACCTGGTGATCGGGCCGTCCACCGAGGTCGTCGCGGGCAACGGGAAGATCCTGACGGCGGGCGCGATCGACTCGCACGTCCACCTGATCTGCCCGCAGCTCCTGGACGAGGCGCTGGGCGCCGGGGTCACCACGATCCTCGGCGGCGGCACCGGCCCGGCGGAGGGCACCAAGGCCACCACGGTCACCGGCACCTGGTACCTGCACCGCATGCTGGAGGCCCTGGACTCCTGGCCGGTGAACGTCGCGCTGCTCGGCAAGGGCAACACGGTGTCCGAGGAGGCGCTGTGGGAGCAGCTGCGGGCCGGGGCGTCGGGCTTCAAGCTCCACGAGGACTGGGGCTCCACACCCGCCGCGATCGACGCGTGCCTGCGGGTGGCGGACGCGTCGGGGGTGCAGGTGGCGCTGCACTCCGACACCCTCAACGAGGCCGGGTACGTGGAGTCGACGCTCGCGGCCATCGCCGGACGCTCGATCCACGCGTACCACACCGAGGGCGCGGGCGGCGGGCACGCCCCGGACATCATCACCGTCGCGGCGCACCCCAACGTGCTGCCGTCCTCGACCAACCCGACCCGCCCGCACACGGTCAACACGCTCGACGAGCACCTCGACATGCTGATGGTGTGCCACCACCTCAACCCGTCGGTGCCCGAGGACCTGGCGTTCGCCGAGTCGCGGATCCGGCCGACGACGATGGCGGCCGAGGACGTGCTGCACGACCTGGGCGCGATCTCGATGATCGGCTCGGACTCGCAGGCGATGGGGCGGATCGGCGAGACGGTGATCCGCACGTGGCAGACCGCGCACGTGATGAAGGCGCGGCGCGGCGACCTGCCCGGCGGGGAGCCCGCCGACAACCTGCGGGCGCGCCGGTACGTGGCCAAGTACACGATCAACCCGGCCGTCGCGCACGGGCTGGACGGCGAGGTCGGGTCGGTGGAGCCGGGCAAGCTGGCCGACCTGGTGCTGTGGGACCCGGCGTTCTTCGGGGTCCGCCCCGCGTTGGTGCTCAAGGGCGGGATGATCGCGTGGGCGGCGATGGGCGACGCCAACGCCTCCATCCCGACGCCGCAGCCGGTGCTGCCACGCCCGATGTTCGGGGCGTCGCCGGTGGTGGCGGCCGGGACGTCGCTGCACTTCGTGTCCCAGGCCGCGATCGACGACGGGCTCGCCGGCCGGATCGCGGTGCGGCGCGCGCTCGTCCCGGTGCGGGACACCCGGCGGACCGGCAAGGCCGACCTGCCGCTGAACGACGCGCTGCCCCGCATCGAGGTCGATCCCGACACCTTCACCGTCCGGATCGACGGCGACGAGGTGGAGCCCGCGCCCGCGACCGAGCTGCCGATGGCGCAGCGCTACTTCCTGTTCTGAGCATGGACGCGGCGCTGCTCCTGCTGGCGGACGCGCGGCTGCCGTCCGGCGGGCACGCCCACTCCGGGGGCCTCGAACCGGCCCCGGCGGACGCGGGGCTGGCGGCGTTCCTGCGCGGCAGGCCGGACGTGGCCAGCCTGCCGCGCA
>DATADI010000720.1:0-17784 GCA_036258615.1 Thermomonospora sp.
GGCGCGGCACCCGCGCCGGATCGGGGACGTGCCGCGCGGTCTCCGGGGAGTCGATGATCCGCTGGAGCATGATCGTGGCCTGCGCGGCGGTGAGCCGTTCGGAGATCTCCTTGCGCATCAGGCCGGTGATGACCGGGGTGAGCGGCCCGGCGTGCGCCGGGACGGGCGGCTCGCCGTTGAGGATGGCGTGGAACGTCGCGTTGGCGTTAGCGCCCGAGTAAGGCCGGTGTCCCTCCACCGCATAGAACAGGGTGGCTCCCAGCGACCACAGGTCGGACGCCGGGACGGCGGGCTCACCGCGGGCCCGCTCGGGCGAGGTGTAGGCGGGCGCGCCCATCACGAACCCGGAGTGGGTGAGCGCCGGGTCGCCGTCGATGGTGGCGATGCCGAAGTCGGTGAGGACGGTCCGGCGCTCCCCGATCAGCACGTTGCCGGGTTTGACGTCACGGTGCACGACCCCGGCGGCGTGCGCGGCCCCCAGCGCCCCCAGGATCGCCAGGCCGACCCGGGCGGCGCGGTGCGGCGGCAGCGGCCCCTGCTCGCGGACCACGGCGTTCAGCGCGCGACCCTCGACCAGCTCCATGATGATCCAGGGACAGCCGTCGTGCTCGACCACGTCGTAGACGGTGACCGCGGCGGGGTGCACGATCCGGGCCGCCGACCTGGCCTCGCGCAGGCTGCGCCGCCGCCGTTCGCGCCGCTGGTCCTGGCCGAGGTAGGTGGGCAGGAACAGCTCCTTGGCGGCCACGTCGCGGTGGAGGCGTTCGTCGCGGGCGCGCCAGACCACGCCGAAGCCGCCCCGGCCGAGTTCCTCGGTGAGGCGGTACTGCCCCGCGATCAGCAAACCTGGACCGGCGGCCATGTCAGCGACGATATCGGGAGACGGAGTCCGGAAACATTACCTACGGGAGCGTTTGATCGATCGCAGGAAACCTCCGCGCGCGGGTGCGGCCACGGCGACCCCCAGGACGCCCGCCCCGCCGAGGAGCACCATGGACCACGGGCTCCACACCACCTGCGTCCCGCCACCCCCACCTCCGGGTGCATCCGCCGCTCCTCCGAAACCTGTACCCGGTCCTCCCCCGGGCGGCACCGCGCCGGGGGAGGCGTCGCGCAGCGCCATGAGTTCGAGCCCGCGCCTCCCGTCCAGCACGACGACGGTGTGGACCATGCCCGCCCGCAACGCCACGTCGGTGTCCGCCGTGCCCGAGCGTCCGCGCACGCGCACGTCGGCCGTGCCCACCGCCAGGTGCCGGTACGGCGTCGTGGCGGGAAACCGGAGGTCGCGCACCACGCTTGCCCTGTTCGCCGTGACCTCCACGGTCGGCTCCCTGAGCGAGGCGGCGATGACCCGGAGCCCCGCCTTGGAGCCGGGGACGTTCGCGGTGTCGTTCAGCACGTTCAGCCGGAGTGCCTTGTAGGGCCCCATCCCCGCCACCGTGTACGCGGCCCCACCGCGCACCAGCACCGCCGTGGACAACACGGGTTCGCTGCTCGCCGGTGCGTCGGCCGGTCGCATCGCCACCGTGTATCGGCCACCCGGAACCCGCTGGTACGGGGAGAACGCCCCATAGCCCACGTGCCGCAGCACCAGCCGGGGCGTCTCCCGGCCCACCGTGTACAGGTACACGTCCACGGCGGGCGCGTCCGGCGACAGGTGGGCCAACCGCACCAAACCGGGCGCGTCCGTTTCCGCGCTCGCCGGAGCGGGCGCGGAGAGCCCGCCCACAAGGACGGCTCCCAACAGGAACATGCCGGTGCGAAATGCCATGAGGGACCACTTCAGCGCTCGGGTGCGGGCAAGAGCGCAGCCATCGCAGCACAGCGAGTGGTACCCGGCAACACCACTCGCTTGCGAACGGATAACGACCGCATGACGTCCACCGACTGGGATGACCGGAATATACGGTGGCCCGCCCGAGATATCCCGATTAGCGTGGTCTCATGCCGAGCCTGTCGTCGTTGGCCCTCTACACCGTCGCGGCCACCCTGGTCCTCCTCGTCCCCGGTCCCGCCGTGCTGTACGTCGTGTCCCAGGGCGTCCGCCAGGGTCCCCGCGCCGCCGTGACGGCCGTCATCGGGGTCCACACCGGCACGCTCATCCAGGTCGCCGCCGCCGTTTTCGGTCTGTCCTGGCTGCTGTTGTCCTCGTCCGTGGCGTTCACGGTGGTGAAGTACGCGGGTGCGGCCTATCTCATCTATCTGGGCGTAAGGGCGTTGATATCCCGTTCGCAGCCCTTCACCGAAGTCGAGGCGGAGCCGAGGTCGAAACGCCGTCTTCTGGGTGAGGGCGTGCTCGTCAGTGCGCTCAACCCGAAACTGGCGCTGTTCTTCCTGGCGTTCCTGCCGCAGTTCGTCGATCCCTCCCGAGGCTCGCCCGCGCTCCAGATCGCCGTCTTCGGGCTGGTGTTCGTCCTGCTGGGCCTGTGCACCGACGGCGCGTACGGCTTGCTGGCCGGTGTCATCGGGCCGTGGCTGCGCCGCAGCACCCGCGTCCTGAAGGCCGAGCGCTTCGTGGTGGGCGGCACGTTCATCGGCCTGGGCGTCTTCACCGCCCTGACCCCGGCCTCCGACCGCCGGTCAGCCTGACCCTTACCCGAAGGTAGCGGTGACGTGGCAGCGACAACCGTCGCCGTGCCCTTCGCGGGACTTATTCGGCCTGTCGCATATCCGATACATATCGTTACTGCCGGGTGCCGGGCCCACGCCGCACAGTCCCCGAAGGGAAGGGTCCATGAGCCTGCCGACCATCGACTCGAGCATCGAGAGCGCCGCAGAACGGTCCCCCGAGGCCGTCTTCACCGGCACCGCCATCTTCGTCGCACGGGGCCAGGTGATCCTCAACGCCACATCGGGCGTGTTCACACCGTCCACACGGGTCACCGCCTCGATCGTGGAGGTGGACGGAGGGAACGTCCCGTTCATCGGGTCGGCCCGCCTGACCATCCACAACGTCCAGCCGTACCAGGGAGGCGTACGGGTCTGGGTGAACATCGAGTGGAGCAGCAACCTGCGCGTCCGGGTCAGCTACTTCTGGGAGAGCTGACCCACCTCGCGTGACGGTGCGGGCGGTCTCAGGCCGCCCGCACTTCGGTGACGCGTGACCGGAGCCGGCCCTCCTCCGAGGCTGCGTGGCTGAGTGCCACCGCGGCGGCGACGGCGGCCACGGCTCCGGTGACGCGCAGCCCGAGTCGCCACGGGTCCGACGGGAGCGCCTCCTGGTAGAGCAGCGTTCCCGCGAGCACGGTGTAGCCGATGCCCGTCAGGTGCGACACCGGCACCACGATCGACGCGGCGAACCGCTGCAGGGCGCTCTGGAAGATGACCAGCCCCGCCGCCGAGCACACCACGACACTCCACGCGTACGGCGAAGTCAGCGCGATCGACGGCCACAGGTGCCACGCCCGCCCGTCCAGTTCCGTGGACAGGCCCTTCAGCGCGAGCCCGGCGACACCGTAGAGCAGTCCGGTGCACAGCCCGTACGCGGCGCCCGTCCGGGCCCAGGCGTACAGCGCGAGGGCCAGCAGGCACGTCGGCAGGCCCACGGCGGCCAGCGCGGGCAGGTTGGCGGACGTGGCCGCCGGGCCGCCTCGGGAGAGGGCGAGCAGCGCGACCGCCGCGCCGATCACGTACAGGCACGCCAGTTCCGCTCGGCGGGGGCGCTCGCCGAGCAGCAACCGTGACAGCACCACCGTGACCACCACACCGGACGCCTGGAGCGGCTGCGCCACGCTCAGCGGCAGGTGCGCGAGGACCACCGTCTGCCCGGCCAGCCCCGCCCCGATCAGCGCGAACCCCGCCAGCCACCCCGGCGAGGCCGCCAGCGTGAGGAGCAGGCTCACCGGGCGGCGGGCCTCCACCGGGGGAAGCCCGCCCAGCGCCCGCTTCTGGACGACGTAGCCGAGGTTGTGCAGGACCGCGACGACCAGGCCGAGCGCTACCGTCACACCTTCTCCGCCACGCGCGGCGCGCCGCCCGGAGCGGGCGAGGGGCCGCGGTGCCGTCCCCGGTCACGGGAGATCAGCAGCCCGGCCACCACGATGACCAGCCCGGCCACCAGGGCCACCAGCGGGACCGTGACCCGCAGCATGGTGATCTGGTCGGCGGAGTCGTTCGAGCGGGCCACCCGGGCCTCACGGGTCGCGTCGTCCATGCGCAGGTCCGTGTTGAGCACCGTGGCCCGGTCGGTGCCGTCCTGGGTCCGCAGCGTCGCCGTGATCCGCTGGCGCAGGTCGACCGTCAGGCCGGTACGCGGGTCCACCCACACGGTGACCTCGGCCGAGAACACCTTGTCGACCGTGTGGGAGGTCTTGGCGTCCATGCCGAGGAGCGAGCCGGGGATGTTCCGCAGCGTCTCCACCGGCGTCGGCGTGATGCGCTGCACGAACCGGTACGCCTTCACACCGTCGATGGTGTCCTCGCCCTGGAAGACGGCGGGCCAGGCACGTCCCGTCGTCGGGTCGAAGCGCTGGTAGGTCTGCTTCTTGACGTCCGCAAGGGGGAACAGCACACCGACTCCGGACTGCCGGATGGTGCTGTTCTTCTCCAGCGAGGCCGTGCAGCAGGTCTTCAGCGCCGCCGACTTGCGGTCGAAGGCCATCCGCCACGTGGTGTAGTCGATTCCGGCCCCGGTGGCGGTGTCCTCCAGGGCGCTGAAGTAGTCCCAGACGGCCGTGTCGTCGGTGCTGGGCTTCGGGACACCCTGGAGCGTGGTGGTCGCCGTGAGCGTCGCCCCGTTGACCATCCGTACCCGGGCGGCGTCGAAGTAGCTCGAGTTCGGCCCCTTGAGGGTCAGCTTCGTCGTCTCGTCCACGGGGAAGACGATGAGTCTGTCCGCCACGTACAAGCGCGTGAAGGGGGCCAGGAACAGCAGGAAGAACCCCAGCGCGAGCACTGCGGCCCCAACGATCCTGCGCATGCATCACCTCCGGTCGCCGAACACGCACAGTTACGGACCTAGAGATGGTGACGGGTTTCACAGCTCACGCCTACGGAACCGGCTCCAAGCTTGCTTGTCCGGAAGCACAACCAACGTCCGGTTACCCTGTGCGACGTGGATTCGGACATCCGTGATCAGTCCCGGCGCCAGGCGGCCGTCGCGGCGGTGGAGGCCGACCTGGAGGAGATCGCCGAGTACGGCTGCGAGCTGTTGGTCAAGGAGATCCCCCAGTACGCCGCCGTCCCGCGCGAGGAACTGCTGGCCGGGACCCTGACGGCGGTGCGCGCGGCGTTCACCTCGATCGTCGAGGACCGCCGGGCCACCCCCGAGGAGCTGGCGATCATGGGGGAGATCGGGGCCGACAGCGCCCGCGCCCGGATCCCCTTCCCCGCGCTGGTGGACTCCCTGCGCCAGATCGCCCAGCACGCGGCCGACGTCGGCAAGCGGCGCGCCGTCGAGCACGGCGTGGACATGCACCTCATGGGCGCGACGCCCCGGCTGTGGCACTGGATCGTCGAGGCCCTCGCGGTCGCCGGGGCCGAGCACCGGCGCGTCGAGCTGGAGATGATGCGGCACGACCGCGACCGCCGCGCCGCGTTCCTGGCCGACCTGTTCGGCGGACGGCTCACCGGGGCCGAACTGGCCGTCATGGCGGAGGCGCACGGTCTCGACCCCGACGCCCAGTACCTGGCGTTCCGCGCCCCGATCACCACCCCGGGCGCGCGCCGCCGCATCGAGCAGGCCACCGAGGAGACCGGGCTCGCCGAGATCTACCAGGGCGACCTGGTCGGCCTGCTGCCCCGGCTGCCCCGGCTGCACGCCGACGACCTGGTCGCCGTCGGCCTGCCGCTGCCGCTCGGCTCGGCGGCGGTCTCGTTCGCGCAGGCGTCCACGGCCCTCAAGGTCGCCACCGCCTTCCACATGACCGGGGTCGTCTCCATCACCGACGTCCCCGTCCAGGCGGCCGTCCTGGAGAGCCGCGGGGTCACCGACATCGTCGTCGACCGGTGCTTCGGCGCCCTCCCCGAGGACAAGCGCGCGGTCACCACCGAGACCCTCGCGGTCTACCTCGACCACGACCTGAAGATCGCGGAGGCCGCCGAGGCCCTGCACGTCCACCCCAACACGCTGCGCTACCGCCTGCGCCGTTTCGAGGAGCTGAGCGGCCTGTCCCTCGAACGCATCAGCGACGTCGTCACGGTGTGGTGGGCGCTGCAGTACCTGCGGATCGCCGACGCCTGACCGCGTTACCGGCCGGTGCTGCTGAAGTGCTGGTAGTCCTTGACGCCGCTCCAGGTGCCGCCCCAGCCCCAGCCGATGCTCGCGAACGCCTTCACGGTCCTGTCGCCCTTGTGGATCAGCCCGGGGTCGTCGCGGCTGCGGTCCTTGAACTTCACGCAGTCCTTGTGCGCGACGCTGCCGTCGGCGGACACGTACGGGTTCTCGCACGGGTTGATGTCCACGGCCAGCCCGTACGCGTGCTGCGACCAGTTGCCCGACCCGGTCGCGGCCCGGCAGTTGAACGCCGAGGTGTTGTTGGCCTCGATCGAGTCGAAGTCGCTGCCCCGGTACTTGTCGACGGGCTCCATGCGGGCGATCGGGTAACGCTGGTCGAACAGCTTCCGGAAGACCGACACCAGGTCCTCGGCGGCCGACGCGTTCACGATCAGGCGGCCCTGGTGGACCTGCCCGTCCATGCCCCAGTGGTTCATGTCGATGGCCCGCAGCCGCGACACGGGCACCGGGCAGCCCGGCCGCCACGAGTGCCTCAGGTCGGAGCGGGACACCTTGACGATGTCGGCGGTGAAGCGGGTGGCCTTCCGGTCCGCGCCGGGAGACTCCGGCGACGCCCCGCCGGGACCGGTCGCCGTGGGCGGGGAGGCGGTGCCGCCCGGCCCCGCGCCGGGGTCGTCGTCTCCCCCGCACCCGGCGGCCGCGACCCCGAGAGCAACGGCCAGCGTCACCGCGCTGATCAGCGGTTTCTTAGCCATTCCCCCAGCATCGCACGTCATGGCCCCGGCGGGGCGCGCCCACGGCGTGTCGGCCGCCGGTCCTGGTCCGGTCCGCGAAGGTCCGCTACGGTGCCGGTAGATGGTCCGTCCAGGCAACGGCGCAGGGATCGCGCGATGACCGACCCGCAGAACGAGAACGTCCCCAGCCTCGAGGACGAGCTGCTGGGCGATCCGGCCGACGAGCCCGCCGACCGCCGCGTGCGCACCGAGCCGATCATCAGGACCCCGGCCGCACCCCCCTGGGAACGCTTCCGCGTGGACCGCGGCGAGCTCTACCGCCTCGCCGCCGGCTTCGCGACCTTCCTGTTCATCGACGTCGTGATGATGTACGGCCCGCTCATGGGCCGCAACGACGGCACCGTCCTGCCCCAGTTCTTCGCCCTGTTGGTGGTGGCCTTCGGCCTGGGCGGCATGTTCGTCTGGCACATCCGCGGCGGCTGGCGCCCCTACGGTGCCGGCCTGATGCTCGGCTGGGTCTTCCTGACCCTCATCTCCGCCGGATTCCTCACCGGCGTCATGAGGTGAGGGGCCCTTTCACCGCGAGGACATGATCCGGGTGTTGACGGCGGTGAAGGCTCGGCCGATGGCTCTCAGGTCGTCGGGGTCGACCACGTCGATGAAGAAGTCGCGTACGGTTTCGACATGGTCGCGGGCCGCTCGATCCAGGACGGCGAAGCCCTCGTCGGTGAGCCGGGCGAAGACGCCGCGCTTGTCGTTGGGGCAGGACTCGCGGGCCACCAGGCCCTTGGACTCCAGCCGGGTGCAGGTGTGCGACAGGCGGCTGCGGGACTGGCTGGCGTGCTCGGCGAGTTCGGCCATCCGCAGGGACCGGCCGGGGGCCTCCGACAGGCGGACGAGGATCTCGTACTCGGGGGCGGACAGCCCGTGCTTGGCCTTGAGGTCCCGATCCATCAGGTCGTGCAGGCGCAGGCTGCCGTCGACGAAGGCCCGCCAGTCCCGTTGCTGGGCCGCGTCGAGCCATCGGGGTTCGCTCATGCCTCCAGTATAGGCGATTAGTTTATCTTTCAACTATCGCTTGTACGCGAGGGAATAGTTTAGATTTCAACCACGTTCGCCCGGAGGCCCCGTCCGAACGGCCCTGGAGGTTCCGATGCCCGCCGTCACCGCCGACACCCTCACCCTGCCGCGCCTGCCCCGCCTCCCCGAGGGCGAGCGGGACGGCCGCCGCGTCGCCAAGGTCGTCACCGCCCGCCGCTCGCTGGAGGGCGAGGGCTTCGAGGTGCGCCGCCCGTTCCCCGGCGTGGACCTCTCCCTGGCCGACCCGTTCCTGCTGCTCGACCACATGGGCGCCGTCGAGTACGCCCCCGGCGAGGCCAAGGGGACGCCCTGGCACCCGCACCGGGGCTTCGAGACCGTCACGTACATCATCGACGGGGCCTTCCAGCACCGGGACACCACCGGCGGCGGGGGCCTGATCTCCGACGGCGACACCCAGTGGATGACCGCCGGGAGCGGGCTCCAGCACATCGAGCAGCCCCCGCCGGAGCTGGTCGCCAAGGGCGGGCTGTTCCACGGGGTGCAGCTGTGGGTCAACCTGCCGCGCGCCCAGAAGTGGGCCCCGCCCCGCTACCAGGACATCGGGTCCGGGGACATCACGCTGCTGGCGAGCGCCGACGGGGCGTCCCTGGTGCGCGTGATCGCCGGGTCCGTCGCCGGGTACGAGGGGCCGGGCGTCACGTACACGCCGATCACGTACCTGCACGCCACCATCGCCCCGGGCGCGCGGCTCACCCTGCCGTGGCCCGCCGACTTCAACGCGATGGCGTACGTGCTGTCGGGGCGCGGCACCGCGGGCCCGGAGGACCGTCCGGTGGACGAGGGACAGCTCGCCGTGTTCGGCGGCTCGCACCACACCGAGCACGGCGACGCCCTCACCCTGCGGGCCGCCGACACCCAGCCCCTCGCGAGCCGCAACGGCTGGGAGGTGCTCGTCCTGGGCGGCCTGCCGCTGCGGGAGCCCATCGCCCGGTACGGCCCGTTCGTCATGAACACCCGTGAGGAGATCGTCCAGGCGTTCGAGGACTTCCAGGCGGGCCGCATGGGGACGATCCCGGCCGAGAAGGTCCCGCACCGCTCCACGGCGGACGAGCCCCTCGGCGGGTGACGGCCAGGGGGCATGGCAGGCTCTCGGGCATGACACCCCCGGCATCCCTCACCGAGGTACGCGCCCGCATCGACGCGCTCGACGGCGAACTCGTCCGGCTGCTCGCGGAACGGCAGGGCCTCGTCCGCGCCGCCGCCGCGTTCAAGACGGACGAGCAGGCCGTACGGGCCCCGGACCGCGTCGAGCGCGTCATCGCGGGCGTCCGGGAGCGCGCCGCCGCCGAGGGCCTGTCCCCCGAGGTCGCCGAGGCGGTCTGGCGCGCCATGATCGCGGCGTTCATCGAGTACGAGCTGTCGGAGCACCGCGCGGCGGGCCGTTAGGCCAGGGGCGCGACCGCGACGGTCTCCCAGCGGTACAGGTGGCCGTCGCGGACCTGCTCGACCAGGTGGGCGGCCCGGATGGTCAGCGGGCGCGGCTCCAGATGTTCGGCCAGCGCCGCGACGATCGGCGCGCTGGGGCCGTCGCCGTCGCTGTAGGCGACGGAGATGTGGGGCGTCCAGGTGGGGTGGTCGTCGAGCCGGTGGCGGGTGACGGTGCGGGCGACGCCGTCGCGGATCGCCTCGCGCAGCGGGTCCAGCGCGCGGCGCGGCTCCACGCCCAGCGCCACGCCCTCGTCGTGGACGAGGACGCGCCCGAGGTCCACGGTCGTCGGCGGCAGATCGCCGAGGAGGTCGCGCACGGCCCCGGCCAGCGCCTCGACCTCCGCCGCCGGGATCTCGTCGGCGAACCCCACGATCTGGACGGTCATGTGCAGCCACTCGTCCGGGACGGGGTCCAGCCCGGGCAGGCCCGCCAGCCGGTCGCGGTAGGCCCGCACGAGGTCGCGCACCTCCGGCTGGTCGTCCACCAGGAAGTGCCACAGCAGCATCCGGCGGCCCGGCCGCATCCCGGGCCGCCACCACCAGTGGCTGCGCATGCGCTCGGACGTCTCCACGGCGTCCATTCTGCGCGGGCGGGCCGCCGGAGGCGCCGGGACGCGGGGTGAGAGTCCCGTGCCGGTGCTGATCGCCCGGTACCGTCCCTTCGGAACAGGTGCGCCGGTCCCGGCGCGGCCGACGCAGGTGAACGAAGGAGCGCTCATGGCGTACGACCTCGGCGGGCCGGTCAGGATGGCCGTCATCTACTACTCGGCGACCGGAACGGTCTACGAACTGGCCAAGGCGGCCGCCGCCGCGGCGGAGAAGGCGGGCGCCGAGGTCCGGCTGCGCAAGGTCCGGGAGATGGCGACCCCCGACGTGATCGGCGCGAACCCGGCCTGGAGCCGCCACGTCGAGGAGACCCGGCACGTGCCCGAGGCGGGCCTGGAGGACCTGGACTGGGCGGACGCCCTGATGATGGGCGCGCCGACCCGGTACGGGATGCCCGCCGCCCAGCTCAAGCAGTTCATCGACACCACCGGGCCGCTGTGGGGGCGGGGACGGCTGGTCAACAAGGTGGCGTCGTCGTTCACCGCCACCGCCACCGCGCACGGCGGCCAGGAGTCCACGCTGCTGGCGCTGAACAACACCTTCTACCACTGGGGCGCGATCATCGTCCCGCCCGGCTACGCCGACCCGGTCCAGTTCCGCACCGGCAACCCGTACGGCACGAGCCACACCTCGCGCAACGGGGAGATCCCGCCCGGCGACGACCAGCTCGCGGCGGTGGAGTTCCAGTCCCGCCGGGTGGTGGAGATCGCCCAGACCTTCAGGCGCGGCCGTTCGGTCTGACCGTCCCGGGGCCGTCGGCCGGAACGCGTGACGGCGTGCCGGGCGTACGCTACTGTGTTCGAACCGTCGAACAGAGGTTCGACATGTGGGGAGGGTGCCCGGGGAGGCGGCATGGTGGCGACGCGCGTGCAGGCGCGGGAACGGGCCCGGTGCGGGCGCGCGACACGCCGCGGGGTTTTCTACGGAAATCTACGGCCGCAGCTATACCAGCTCATACAGTCCGAGAGCGTGGACCCCGTGCGGAACCCCTACGCGCCCGGCGCCGGGCAGCGCCCGCCGGAGCTGGCCGGGCGCGACCGTGAGCTGCAGCAGTTCGAGGTGGTGCTGGAACGGGTGGCCCGCGGGCGCCCGGAACGCAGCATGATCATCACCGGGCTGCGCGGCGTCGGCAAGACGGTGCTGCTCAACACGTTCCGCTCGATGGCCATCCAACGGCTGTGGGGCACCGGCAAGATCGAGGCCCGGCCCGACCAGTCGATCCGCCGCCCGGTCGCCGCCGCCCTGCACATGGCCGTCCGGGAGCTGGCGCCCCGGCACCGCGCCCCCGAGCGGATCGAGTACTTCCTCGGGGTGCTCAAGGCGTTCGCGCAGGCGGGCGAGGAACCCGGCGGCAAGAGCCGGGCGCGGGCGCACCGCTGGCAGCCCGGCATCGACGTCCCCGCCCAGCGCGGCCGGGCCGACTCCGGAGACCTGGAGATCGACCTGACCGAGCTGTTCGTGGACGCCGCGGCGGTCGCCACCGACCTGTCGGTCGGCATCGGGCTGTTCGTGGACGAGATGCAGGACATCCCGGCCGACGACGTGTCGGCGCTGTGCGCGGCCTGCCACGAGCTGTCGCAGATCGGCGGCCCGCTGATCGTCGTGGGCGCGGGGCTGCCGCACCTGCCCGCCGTGCTGTCGGCCAGCAAGTCCTACTCCGAGCGGCTGTTCCGGTACGCCCGCATCGACCGGCTCGACCGGGCCTCGGCCGACCGGGCGCTGCTGGCCCCCGCCGAGCGCGAGGACGTCACCTTCACCCCGGAGGCCCTCGACGCCCTGTACGAGGCGGCCGACGGCTACCCCTACTTCGTGCAGGCGTACGCGAAGGTGGCCTGGGACATCGCTCCGCGCAGCCCCATCGGGGCCGACGACATCCGGGTGGCCGCGCCGGAGGCCGAGAGCGAGCTGGCCGTCGGGTTCTTCGGCAGCCGGTACGAGCGGGCCACCCCGGCCGAACGCGACTACATGCGGGCGATGGCGATGCTGGGGGACGACCCGGTGCCGACCGCCGCCGTCGCCGAGGAGCTGGGCCGCAAGCCGTCGAGCCTGTCCCCGGCGCGGGACGGCCTGATCAAGAAGGGGCTGATCTACAGCGCCGAGCGCGGCCTGGTGGCGTTCACCGTGCCGCACTTCGGGACGTTCCTGCGCGCCCAGCCCGCCTGAGGATCGCGGAATCTCGGGGGCTCTACGGCTGGCCCTAGAGACCTCTAGATTTCGCGATGCCCGGCTGTGGTCAGGAGAATCTACGGCTGTCTAGCCCCAGAGCTAGACGGCCGTAGAGTTCGCCAGAACGCTCAGCGGGCCATCACGTAGCGCGGGTTGGGTCCGCTGTCCTCGGTGTCGTCCTCCGCCACGCCGAGAACGTGCGGCACGGCGGGCCGGGCGGCGTCGTCGGGGATGGGAGCCGACAGGAAGCGCGGCTCGGCGTCCAGGACGGCGACCCGGACCTGACGTCCCCGTTCGTGGGTGGACACCGCGAAGACGACCTCCACCTCCCGGCCGTCCTGGACCCCCTGATAGGCCAGGAAACGCCAGCAGCCCTCACGCCACACGTCGACCGGCTCGCGGTCGGTGAGCAAGGCGCGGTGCCCGGTCCACTCGGGGCTGCTCCACAGGGTGGTGTGCGACTCCACCATCGGGCTGCGGCGGCGTTCGCAGGGCACCGGGGGCCGCTGTGTGCGCCGCAGCAGGGCCACCGGCTCGGGCGACAGGGCCGCCAGCACCGCCAGTTCGGCGCCGAACAGCACCCACGCCTGCCAGGACGCGCCCGCCGCGACCTCGTACCCGGCGCGGGTGCCGCCCAGCGCGCCGACGGCGGCGGCCGTCAGCAGGGCCGTGCGGACGACGGAGCGCCGTCCGACGCGCTCGTGGCTGAACCGGCCGAAGCAGCCGCACCCGACGTTGGGGGTGCGTTCGCGCAGTTCCACGACGACCCAGGTGGCCGCGCTGAGCAGCAGCAGCACGGCCGTCCGCACCGCCAGGTGCGCGGTGAGCAGCAGGCCCACGGCCAGGGCCGTCTCGGTGAGCCCGAGCGCCAGGTTGACCGGGCGGCTGTGCCGCAGCCGGACCGCCCACCCGGGCTCGGCGGCGGGCACCGGCACGCCGTGGACCTCCGCCGGCCGCCGCGGCTCGGGCTCCCGGAACACCAGCTTCGCCAGGCCCGCGAAGGCCAGCACGGTGGCCAGCAGCAGTACCTGGACGTCGGCGAGCAGGTCCATCATGGGCGGCCCTCCGTCACCGGGCCCGGCGACGCGGCCGTGGCGGCCAGGCCGAGCGTGACGTTGAAACAGCCCGCGTCGAGGTCGCCGCCGAGTTCCACGAAGCTGAGCGGGGTCAGCTCGACGACCCGGCCGCGCGGGGACGTGCCGCACTCCACGCACCGGTCGCAGTACCGGACCGCGACGCAGCCGCACTCGGTCACCGGGACCCGCACCGTCCGGTCGCTGCACCGGTTGTGCACGATCAGCTCGCTGCCGCACGACAGGTAGGGCAGCCGGGCGCAGCCCTCGGGCGCGTCGGCGCATCCCCCGGCGTGGCCCACCGGGTCGACGGCCGGGTAGGCCGCGCCGCGCAGGTCGCCGCACAGCCGCCACCGCCGCCCCTCGGACGGGTGCGCCTCGGAGAACGGGGATCCGGCGGCCACCGCCGGACGGGACGGCCCCGGCGGGATCCGGCGGGACGCGGGCGAGGGTGTCAGCGGCGCGGGCATGACGGTGCTCGGGGGCCACGCGGGGGACGGGGGCTCCCACGGGGGCACCAGGTCGCCGAACCAGGTGGCGGTGCCCTCGACCACGGACGGGGAGCCGGGCGGCTCGGGCGGCGGGGAGGTGACGCGGTCGGCAGGGTGGGAGGGCTGGGACGTGCCGGGGCGCACGGCGTGGGGGCCGTCGGGCGTCCGGACGCAGATGACGTCGACCAGGTAGCCGGGCTCCATCCGGGGATGGCGGACGAGGATGCGGCCCAGCGCGTTCGGGGGGATCGTGACGTGGGCGGGCCCGCGGTGGGGGCCGCCGTCGACCTCGACCGACCGTTCGGTGCAGGCGACGATCGTGCCGGTCACGCGCATGATGTCGACCCAGATCCGCTCGGCGACGCGGCCGTCGGGGGTGCAGCGCACGACCGCGTGACGGCCGGGCACCAGGGCCGGCAGCCCCGACCGGCCGCCGTGCCAGATCGAGGTGGCGGCGGTCATCGGGAGCCGGGCGGGCTCGTCGTCGCCGGTGTCCAGGACGAGGACGTGCGGGCTGGCGTCCACCACGATGCCCTGGACCGAGCGGACGGGACCGGCGGCGGGCGGCGGGACGGCGGGCGGGGGACCGAGGACGGCCCGGGTGCGCAGCCTCCGCCGGGCTCCGTCGCGGTAGGGCATCGGCGCTCCCGAAATGGCGATCATGTGCGGCACGGGCGGGACGGTCGGACAAGGGTCGCCCGTGGCGGACGCCCTGTCGACGGAATTGTCGGATTGGGTCAGGCGACAGGTTGAGGTTCTCAGGAACCGGGTAGAGGATTCACCTCCAGGTTGACCCGAATATGTCTTTTCGGTTGGTCCAGAATTACGATCTTCATGCGAGGGTCGGACACACGTGGACCGTATCGCCGCGCGATGGACCGGTCCACCGCCAGGCCGCCGCACTCTCCGGGCGCGGGGGCCGCGGCTCCCGCACAATCCCCTGGGTCGGTGATCAGGTGAGCAGAGGGCAGGACGAGGAGTTCCGCGAGTTCGTCTCGTCCCGCGGGCCGGTGCTGCTGCGCGCCGCGATGCAGCTCACCGGCGACCGCACCGAGGCCGAGGACCTCCTCCAGGCGGCGCTGGCCAAGACGTACCTGGCCTGGGACCGCATCCACGACCGCTCGGCCATGGACGGGTACGTCCGGCGCGCCATGGTCAACACGCAGATCTCCTGGTGGCGGCGGCGCAAGCTGGAGATCTACCCCACCGACGTGCTCCCCGACCAGCCGGTGGACGACCACACCAAGCGCAGCGAACTGCACGACGCGCTCGGCCGCGCGCTCGACCGGCTCCCCGAGCGGCAGCGGCTGGCGGTCATGCTGCGCTACTACGAGGACATGCCCGAGGCCGAGATAGCCGAGGTGCTCGGGGTGAGCGTCGGAACGGTCAAGAGCACCGTGTCCCGGGCGATGGCCAAACTCCGCGACGACGCCGAACTCGAACACGACTTCGCCGTGGAGGAGACCGTACGGCCTTCGTGAGCGCGGAAATCGCCCGGAGTTGCTGACATTCGTGGCACGCCAGCAGAGAATCGCGTTCTAGAACTCCGCCCGATCCTGGCACGAACGCTCGAACTGGAGGCGCGCCGTGTGGAGCACGATGCAGGATTTCCCGCTGACCATCACCTCGGTCCTGCGTCACGGGGCGGAGGTCTTCGGCGGCGGTGAGGTCGTCACGTACACCGGTGACGGCACGCGGCGCAGGAGCTACGCGGACCTGGCGGACCGTGCGGCGCGCCTGGCCTCGGCGCTGCGCGCGCTCGGCGTGGACGCGGACCAGCGGGTCGCCACGTTCATGTGGAACAACACCGAGCACCTGGAGGCCTACTTCGCCGTGCCGTCGATGGGCGCGGTGCTGCACACGCTGAACATCCGGCTCTTCCCCGACCAGCTCACCTACATCGCCGACCACGCCGAGGACGAGGTGATCCTCGTGGACGCGACGCTGATCCCCCTGCTGGCGGGTGTGCTCGGGGACATGAAGACCGTCCGGAACGTCATCGTGGTCGGCGACGGTGACCGTACGCCGCTGGAGGGCGCGGGCAAGGAGGTGCACGGCTACGAGGACCTGCTCGCGGCCCAGGACGGCGGCTTCGACTGGCCCGATCTGGACGAGAGGTCGGCCGCCGCCATGTGCTACACGAGCGGGACGACGGGCAACCCCAAGGGCGTGGTCTACTCGCACCGCTCCGCGTACCTGCACTCGATGTCGGTGTGCACGGGCAACGCGGTGGGCCTGAGCGCGGCCGACACGGTGCTGCCCGTGGTGCCGATGTTCCACGCCAACGCCTGGGGCTTCCCCTACGCGGCGGTGATGGCGGGGGCGTCGCTGCTGATGCCCGACCGGTTCCTGCAGGCCGAGCACCTGTGCCGGATGATCGAGGCCGAGCGGCCCACGGTGTCCGGCGCGGTGCCGACCATCTGGGGCGACGTCCTGCGGTACGTACGGGAGCACGGCACGGACCTGACCTCGCTGCGGATGGTGACGTGCGGCGGCTCCGCCGTACCGGAGGCCCTGATGCGCGGGTTCGAGGACATCGGCGTACGGATCGTGCAGGCCTGGGGCATGACCGAAACGTCGCCGCTGGCCACGGTCGCGCATCCGCCCGCCGACGCCGACGGCGACGCGCACTGGCGCTACCGGGTCACCCAGGGCCGCGCGCTGGCCGGGGTGGAGGCCCGGGTGGTCGGGGACGGCGACGTGGTGCTGCCGCACGACGGGTCCTCGGTCGGCGAGATCCAGGTGCGCGGCCCCTGGATCACCGGGGCGTACCACCGCGACGAGGACGCCGCCCGGTTCCACGACGGCTGGCTGCGCACGGGCGACGTGGGGACCATCTCACCGGATGGCTATATGACCCTTACCGACCGCGCCAAGGACGTCATCAAGTCCGGCGGCGAGTGGATCTCCTCGGTGGAGCTGGAGAACCATCTGATGGCCCATCCGGACGTGATCGAGGCCGCCGTGGTGGGGGTGCCGGACGACCGGTGGTCCGAGCGCCCGCTGGCGTCGGTCGTGCTGCGGGAGGGCGCCGCGACGGACGCCGCCGGATTGAAGAAGTTCCTGGCAGAGCGGGTGGCGCGGTGGCAGTTGCCCGAAAGGTGGGCGTTCGTGACGGAGATCCCGAAGACCTCGGTCGGGAAGTTTTCTAAGCGCACCCTGCGGCGGCGGTACGCCGACGGGGAGCTGGAGATCGTCCGCGTGGACTGATCCACGGGCCCGCGGCCGTCGCCCCGCGGGCCCTGTGAGCGCGCCCACGGAATCGGACCCATGTCAGCGATCTTGTGGTGAGGGCGCCCGGAACTGGTGTAAGCAAGGGGACCCGTACTGTTGTCGCGTCTCCCCCACGGGAGCCCCGCGGGAGTGAGCCCATGCCTAGGTGGTCAACTCGTTCGCCGGACGCCGACCGTCGGCTCGTCGACGGGCTGAACCAGGGCGACGGTGAGGCGCTGGGCGCGCTCTACGACACCTACGCCGAGCAGCTCTACGACTACTGCTTGTCGATGATGGCCGACGCGACCGCCGCCGCCGACGTCGTCCACGACACCTTCATCGACGCCGGCCGCCGCGCCCCCCGGATGCGCGACCGGCTCCGGCTGCGCGCCTGGCTGTTCGCCGCCGCGCGGCGGCGCTGCCTCCAGCGGGGCCGCGTCCGGGGGCTGTCGTGGAACTGGGCCGCCGGATCCGCCTGGCTGGAGGAGGTGCTCGCCGCCGACACCGGGGTCACTCCCGGCGAGCTGCGCGAGCTGGTGGAGTCGGCGCTCGGCCGGATGGACTTCGCCGACCAGGAACTGCTGCTGCTGACCCTCCGGCACGGCCTGACCGCCGCCGAGGTCGCGGTGGTCATCGGCCAGCCCGCCCGCCGTACCGCCGCGCTGGCCGGCCAGGCCCGCGGGCACGCCGAGGCCGCGATCACCTCCGAGCTGGGCGCGATGTCGCGGCGTTGCGTGGCCTCCAACGCCCTGGTCCGCGCGCTCCACCCGGCCGACGCGCCCCGCGAGCTGGCCGAC
>DATADI010000721.1:0-10589 GCA_036258615.1 Thermomonospora sp.
GCGGGTACGGGCGGGGACGGGCGAGACGCGCCGGAACGCGCCGAAACGCGCCGAAACGCGCGGGGACGCGCGGGGACGGGCGAGACGCGCCGGAACGCGCCGGAACGCGCGGGGACGCGCGGGGACGCGCGGGAACGCGCCGAAACGCGCGGGGACGCGCGGGGACGCGCGATGTCGCATGGAGTCGCGCGGCGTCACCCGCTATCACGCGGTGTCGCCACACGGTTCCCGCGACGTCTCGCATGCGTCGCAAAGGGTCGCGCGGGGTCGCATGGCAAGGCGGGCGGCGGCAGGGACGGGCCGCCCGTCCCCGGTTGCTCGCCCAGTTGGCCGAGGGCTTCCCATACGCCTCCGGATCACCATCGTCGGCAGGGCCATCGGCAACCGGACCCCTGAGGCCGCCGCTCTCGCTGCCGAGTTCTCCCCCGTGCGGTACGGCTGGAGCGCGGCAGGTGCTGGGGCCTGTGTTGCGCGCAGTGTGGACCGCCGGGGGCGCGCCGGTGCACTCCTCCACGGAGGCGAGCACGCAAAGGGACCGCCGTGGACACGTCCCTGCACCCCTCCAGAGAAGTGAGCACGCAGTCTGCACCGCCACGCGCGCACCGATGCATTCCTCCATGGAAGACAGCCGCAATCCGGGCCGCCTCGGACACCCCGTACACCTCCAGGGAGGCGAGCACGTGATGTGGGCCGCCTCGGGCGCGCCGGTGCACTCGGCATGAAGCGAGTGCGGGGGTGGGGTGCGCTCGGGCTTGGGGGTGTGCTTCGGGAGGCGGGCCTGGGGTGGTGCGGGTGTTGGCGGCGTTGTGCCGGTTTGTTTCCTGATTCCCTCTCATTCTCGGGGAGCTTTCGATCATGACGACGACGACCGGTAGGCGGTCGGGCCGGGCTTGGCAGGTGGGGAGGCGAGTTCCTGTTCGTCTGCCCTCGTGGGCGCGGCCGTCGGTGTTGGGGCTGCTGGCCGCCACGGCGTTGCTGTATCTGTGGGATCTCGGGTCCTCAGGCCACGCCAACGACTACTACGCCGCGGCGGTCCAGGCCGGGGCGCAGGACTGGAAGGCGTTGTTCTTCGGCTCGCTGGACCCGGCCAACGGGATCACCGTGGACAAGCCGCCCGCCTCCTTGTGGGTGATGGGGCTGTCCGGGCGGATCTTCGGGTTCTCCAGTTGGAGCATGCTGGTGCCGCAGGCGCTGGCGGGGGTCGCCTCGGTCGGACTGCTCTACGCGACCGTGCGGCGCTGGTCGGGGGCCGCCGCCGGGCTGTTCGCCGGGGCCGCGTTCGCCCTGACGCCGGTGGCGACCTCCATCTTCCGGTTCAACAAGCCCGACGCGCTGCTGACGCTCCTGCTGGTGGCGGCGGCCTACTGCACGGTGCGCGCCACGGAGACGGGGGGTGCGCGGTGGCCGGCGCTGGCCGGGTGCGCGCTGGGGTTCGGCTTCCTGACCAAGATGCTGGCGGCGTTCCTGGTGATGCCCGCCCTGGCGCTGGTGTACCTGGTCGCCGCGCCGGCCGGGGTCGGACGGCGGCTGGCCCGCCTCGGTGTCTCCGGTGTCGCGGTGGTGGTCTCGGCGGGCTGGTACATCGCGGTCGTGGACCTCTGGCCCGCCGGCTCGCGGCCGTACATCGCCGGGTCGGCCGACAACACGCTGCTCGATCTCACGCTCGGTTACAACGGCCTGAGGCGGGTGTTCGGCGGCGGCGGGCCGGCCGGGCGTGGCGGGACAGGCGGGGCCGCGGCGGGCGGCGGTTTCAGCGGTGAGCCGGGTCTCGCGCGGATGTTCAACCAGCAGTTCGGCGGCGAGATCTCCTGGCTGCTGCCCGCCGCGCTGATCGGGCTCGTCGCGGGGCTCTGGCTCACCCGCCGCGCCGCCCGCACCGACCGCACGCGGGCGGCCCTGGTGCTGTGGGGAGGCTGGACGCTGGGCGTCGGCCTGGTGTTCAGCCTGATGAAGGGCATCATCCTGCCGTACTACGCCGTGATCCTCGCGCCCGCGGTCGCCGCGCTGACCGGCGTCACCGGCGGCCTGCTCTGGGAGCGCAGGAAGTCCGTGGCAGCCCGGTGCACCCTCGCCGCGATGATCATGGTGACGGCCGGGTGGGCGTTCGTGCTGCTGGGCCGCGCCACCGGCTGGCTGCCGTGGCTGCGCTGGACACTGCTCGCGTTCGGCGTTCTCACGGCGGTCGTGGTCGCCGTCGGCCTGTTCTGCCTCCGCCGTACCGCCGTCGTCGTGCTGAGCTGCGCGATCGTGGCCGCGCTCGCCGGTACGGGCGCATACGCGCTGGTGACCGCGACGGTGCCGCGGCCCGACGTACCCACCTCCGGCCCCGCCTCCGCCGCCCACGCCCGAAGCGGCCCGCCCGGCCGCACGGCCCGCGACGGGACGCCCACCGGACGCGGGGCCGCGGCGACCACCGCACGCGGGCAGGCGGCCGTGAACACACAGCTGGTGGCGGCGCTGCGCGCCACGACCCAGCAGTGGGCCGCCGCCACCGTCGCCGCCAGTGGCTCGGCGGGCCTGCAGCTGGCCAGCGGCAAGGCCGTCATGACGATCGGCGGATTCGCGGGGCTCGACCCCTGGCCCGCACTGGAGGTGTTCCAGCGGTACGTCGCCGAGGGGAGGATCCGTTATTTCATCCCCCGAGCAGCCCGTACCTCGGCGGAGGGGGCCACCGGCGGCGGGTCCGCCGCGCAGGCGATCACGCGGTGGGTCCAGGCCACATACCGGCCCACCACCATCGGCGGCCAGACCGTCTATGACCTCATACCGTAGGGATGCGCCGACCAGGCGAGCAGTCTCGGCGGGCTACTTCGTGACTTCCTGGCGTGCCCTGCGCATGAAGTCGGCGACCACCTCGGGGGGCTTGGCCTTCATGCCGACCATGCCCGCGGTCGTGGCGTCGGCCCAGTAGCAGGCGGTGAACTTCTCGTCCTCGCTCAGTGTGGGCAGTTGGATGCAAGAGGCCGCACCGCCGAGTGGCCCGGGGGGAACCTCGGTGACCGGAGCGTCGGCGGGGTCGGTCAGGCTGCCCCGCGCCGACTCCTGGAACTTCACGATCGCCGCCCTGGGGTCGGTGAAGCGTCCGTTGGTCCCGGCGATGACGACCTGGTCGTCGCCGAGGCCCACGACCCTCGGCGGAGGCGGCGGGGGGCCGTAGATCGCCCCGGCGGCTCCGTTGGTCTGGTATTCGGGGAGATCCTCGAACACGCGGCGGTTGGCCGACACGACCAGCCGCCCCTCTCCCTCGCTCTCCGGGTCACGGGGCAGCCCCGCGACCGTCTGCCCGAGCGTGAACGTCCGGGGTCCCTGCGGGGCGGCCGACGACCTCTCGGCCGCCGGCGTCGTCCCGTCGTCCTCCAGGACCGCGCATCCCGGGACCGTCACCAGCGCCAGGATCCCGGCCAGCACACCTATCGATCTCCACATGCCGTCATCGTGGTGTCCGGGACGTCCCGCGCGCACGAGGCACGAGTCCCGCCGTTTCCAGGCGTTCCGGTGGGCGCGTCCACCGGCGGAGGGGTCAGCGGAAGGCGTCGGCGTGGTCGTCGGCCCACTGCTGGAACGAGCGCGCCGGTACGCCGGTGAGGTCCTCGACGGTCGAGGTGACGAGGGTGGAGGCCGAGCGCTTCTCGGCCGCCGCCAGCAACGCGTCCACCAGTGCCGGGGGGCGTCCGTCGGCCAGCATCTGCCGGCGGGCCTCCGGTACGGGGACCTCCTCGAAGGCCAGGGGCCGGCCGATCGCCCGGCCGATCGCCTCGACCTGCTCGGGGCGGCTGATGACCTGCGGGCCGGTCAGCGTGTAGGTCGCCCCCGTGTGCTTGTCGTCGGTGAGCACGCGGGCCGCCACCGCCGCGATGTCGCGGGGGTCGATCACGGCGGTCGCCGCCGTCAGCGGCCCGCGCACCACGCCCGTGGTGCGGATCTGGTCGGCCCAGCCGAGGGTGTTGCTGGCGATGGTGTCCGAGCGCAGGACGGTGTGCGGAAGGCCGCTCTGGGCGATCAGGCGTTCCATCTCCGCGTGGAGGGCGAAGATGGGGTCGTCCTGTTCCTCGGGCCGGCCGCCCACTCCGGTCGAGGACAGGTAGACCAGGCGCGGGGCGCGCCGGCCGATCGCCCGCAACACCTCGGGCGCGCCGTCGGTCGTCAGGAACGGCCAGATCAGCAGGACCGTGTCCACGCCGGTCAGGGCCGACTCCACGGACTCCGGCTCGGTGAGGCTGCCCTCGGCGACCTCGACATCGGCGGGCAGACCGAACGTCCGTCGCCGGGCGGGCACGACGAGGGCTCGCACACTCGCCTGGGTCGTCGTACGGAGTCGCTCCACCACATGCCGACCGACGTTCCCCGTCGCTCCGACCACCAGGATCACGGGACATCCCCCCTCGAAGAGCACCACTTCCCTGTGTATGAAGTCGATCAGGCCCGGCGAACTTCCCGGCGCGCGGCTCAGGGTGGGTCGGTCGTCCGTACCCGCTCAGCCCTTGGGGAACGGCCAGGGGTTCGGGCGGCAGCCGTACAGGGACTTGGTCTGCTGCACCATCACCGGCGCGCGCCGTCCCGGGCCCGGGCACCGCTGGTGCTGGTGGCCCAGCAGGTGCCCCACCTCGTGGTTGACCAGGTATTCGCGGTAGGTCGCCAGGTCCCGGCCGTAGCTGGCGGCGCCGAGGCCCCAGCGGCGCGCGTTCAGCACCGCCCGGCCGCCGCGTCCGCACGACAGTTGCCCGCCCGTCACCAGCGGCGCGCACTTCCGGTCCACCAGCGCCGGGCTCGACAGCGACACCCGGAACCGCACCGGTCCCCGGCTCACCCGCACGAACCGCATCGTGCGGCCACGTCCCCAGCCACGCCGGTCGTTCAGGATGCGGTGCACCTCGGCGGCGAAGTCCGTGCCCCGGAACGGCAGGCCTCGTTCGACCTCGACCATGTAGCGGACGACGGCTCCGCGACGGCCTTTGGGCGCCGTCGCCGTGCCGGGCACCACGGCGTACCTGCCGCTCGCCGACTGGGGCACCGACACCCTCGGCGGTTGCCGTCGGCCGTTCACCAGCGGCCCCGTCCGTGTAGGCGTCGCACGCGGACTCTCCCGCGACGCGGTCGTGCTCGTTCCCGCGACCGGCGGCCGGGTCCCCGCCGCGCCGTCCTCACCCGGGACGGTGATCCACACCGCGGCGACCGTGCCCGCGGCGACCATCACGGCGGCCCCGGCCGCCAGGGCCCACCCGCGCCCGCCGCGTACCGTCCGCCGACGGCGGCGCTGCGGCGCCGGGGCCAGCGGCTCCTTGAGACTGTGCATGAGACCGGGTCAACGACCCCCGCCGCACCCTGCACCGCACACGTCGTCCATCCCGCCCCCCGATGCTCACTCGACGTCTGACGTTGCTCGACATACTTCAGCATCAGGACGAACGGCAGCCGCATCCGGCCCCCGGACTTGTTCACCGACACGGCAAACTCCTGCTCATCAGAGGGCCATCCTCCACCGCCACGGCGTTCGCCAGCCGGATTCGGCCGGGTGGATTCGCATTCTCAGGCCGACCCGAAACCGCGTCCGAGACGGCTCGCCTGCAGGTCCGCACAGCGACGGGCGGAGGTGGCCTGGATCACTCTTCCAATAGACAATCTTGTCTGTTTGACTGCTTCCGGGCTTGGTCCGCTCGGAAGGGAAACCACCGGATGTCTCACTTCTTTCGCACGCTCTGCGCCCTCGGCGCCCTCGTGGCGGCCGGTCTGACCGTGCCGGCCGAGGCCGCCGGGGCGACGACGACGGTCCCGGTCGGCCCTGGTTCGGGGATCGTCCAGAGGGTCGCCCTGAACACGGACGGGCAGGTCACCGCCTTCCACGTCTGCACGCTCACCGCGGTCGGCCACGACGGCGCCGGGAACCTGGTGGGCCTGTCCAACGCCCACTGCTTCATCGACGAGGCCGGGAACAAGCTCGTGGGCGACAAGGTCTACCTGGACACCACGCCGCCGGGGACCGCCGCCAGCCCCGCGCCGCTGACCGTCTCCCCGGAGACCGTGCGCCTCGGGCCGATCGGCGAGGTGACCTACGTGAGCGAGCCGAACAACTACCTCTCCGGCGGGACACCCGGCCTGGACTACGCGGTCATCAGGCTCGACCCGGCGAAGGTCACCCCCACGCCGACGGTCACCAGCCCGTCCGGCTCCTCGACCGTCACCTCCATCGGCGAGGTCCCCGCCCCCGGCACCCGCATGTGCAAGCAGGGCCACCGCACCGGCCTGACCTGCGGTGCGACGCTCGGCCGTGACGGCCTGTGGTACTGGACCCTCATCTGGACCTGGGGAGGCGACTCGGGCGCCCCGGTCATCAACGGCAACGCCCTGGTCGGCAGCGCCTGGGGAGCCCAGCACTTCACCCCGATCACCAGCATCCTCGCCGACATCGACCGGCAGGGCGGCGTCGGGGCCGGGTTCCACCTCGGCTGACGACCGGACGCCTCGCCGCCGCGAGCCGGCCCGCGACCTGCCGTGGGCCGGCTCAGGCGTCTCCCCGGTGCCGCCGCCCGGCCGGGCGGATGCGATGATCATCGGGTGCCGGTCGATCCTCAGCTGCTCGCCGTGTTCACGGCGGCCACCATCATCGCCCTGGTCACCCCGGGGCCGGACATGCTCTTCGTGCTCGGGTGCGGCGTGCGGGGCGGCGCCCGTGCCGGGCTGCTGGCCACCGTCGGCGTGATCACGGGCGACGCGCTCTACATCGCCGCGGCGGCGGCCGGGCTCGCCGTGCTGCTGACGGCGTTCCCGGTCGTGTTCACCGTGCTGCGGATCGCCGGGGCCGCGTACCTGATCCATCTCGGCGTCCAGATGATCCGCCGCCGGGGGGACGGGCAGGCCGACGACCGGGCGGGAACCGGGATGTCGGGGCGGCGCGCCTTCCTCAACGGCGTGGTGTCCTCGATGGCCAATCCGCAGACGTTCACGTTCATGGTCGCCTTCCTGCCCCAGTTCATCGATCCGGGGGCGGGGCCGGTCTGGCTGCAGTTCGCCGTCCTCGGGGCGGTCCTCCTCGTGCTGGAGTTCCTGGCCGACGGAACGGTCGCCGTCCTGGCCGGGCGGATCGGCGGCTGGCTGCGCGGGCGGCAGGCGGTGCGCCGCCGGATCGACGCCGCGACCGGCACCGTGTTCATCGGCCTGGGCGTCCGTCTCGCGGCCGAACGCTGAGCCGGGGCCGCTCTAGGGGCGTCGGGCGGTGGGGCGTGTCCGCCGGTAGGTGAGGGTGAGGTCGCCCGCGGCGTCGCGGCCGAGTTCGGCGTCGACCTCGAAGACGTCGCGCAGCCGGTCGGTGGTGAGGACCCGTTCGGGTGGGCCCGCCGCGACCAGGCAGCCGTGGTCGAGCAGCAGGAGGCGGTCGCAGAACCGGGCGGCCAGCGGCAGGTCGTGCAGCACCACCAGGATCGTCTGGTCGGTCTCGGCCAGCAGGTGCAGCAGGTCGAGCTGGTGCTTGACGTCCAGGTGGTTGGTGGGTTCGTCGAGCAGCAGGCCCCACGGCCGCTGGGCCAGGACGCGGGCGAGGTGGGCGCGCTGGCGTTCGCCGCCGGACAGGGTCCGCCACTCGCGGTCGGCCAGGGCGGTGAGGTCCATCCGGGCGAGCGCGGCGTCGATGACGGCGCGGTCGGTGCGGTCCAGGCCCCGCCACCGGTCGCGGAAGGGCGTGCGGCCGAGGGCGACGACGTCGGCGACCCGCAGTTCGCTGTGGGTGTCGGCGGTCTGCTCGGCGAAGGCCACGTACCGGGCGATCCGGCGGGCGGGCCAGCCGCGGATGTCCTGGCCGTCGTAGCGGACGGTCCCGCCGGAGGGGGCGCGCAGGCCCGCGACGCAGCGCAGCAGCGAGGACTTGCCCGAGCCGTTCGGGCCGACCAGTCCCACGGTCTCCCCGGCGGCGACCTCGGCGGTCACGTCCCGCAGGATGGTCCGGCCGCCCGCCGACCAGCTCAGCCCCTCGACGGAGATCCTCACAGCTCACCTCGGCGGCGCAGCACCAGCAGGAACAACGGAACCCCGAGCAGCGCGGTGACCGCGCCGACCGGGATCTCCTGGGGAGAGAACACGATCCGCGCCAGCGCGTCGGTCCAGACCAGGAAGACCGCCCCGGCCAACGCGGCGAACGGCACCAGCACCCGGTGCAGCGGCCCGACCACGAACCGGACGCCGTGCGGCACGATCAGGCCGACGAACCCGATCGCCCCCACGGCCGCCACCGCCGACGAGGCCAGCAACGCGGTCACCGTCAGCAGGACCAGCCTGGTGGTGCGCACCTCGACCCCGATCGAGGCGGCGGTGTCGGCGCCGAACGACAGCCCGTCCAGCGGCGTCGCGTACAGCCAGGTCACGGCCAGCCCCACGACGGCGGCGACGGCGCAGATCACGACGGTGTTCCACCGGGCCGGGGCCATCGAACCCAGCAGCCAGTGCGTGATGGCGCGGTTGGTCTCGGCGTCGGCGGACGACATCAGGATCACCGAGGTGATCGCCGAGAAGAGCTGCCCGACGATCACCCCGGTCAGCACGATGCGGGCCGAGTCCAGCCCGTCCCGGCGCAGCAGCAGCATCAGCAGACCGAAGGAGGCCAGCCCACCGGCGAACGCGGCCCCGGTGATCCCGACCTGACCGGCGCCGACGCCCAGGACGACCAGCGCGACCGCGCCCGTGGAGGCACCTGAGGACACCCCGAGCAGGTACGGGTCGGCCAGCGCGTTCCGGGTCACCGCCTGCAGCACGGTCCCGCACACCGCGAGCATCGCGCCGACCACCGCCGCCAGCAGGACGCGCGGCAGCCGCAGGTCCCACACCAGGGAGTCGACCAGGCCCGGCAGTGGCTCGACCGGCAGGCCGAGCCGCACGCCCAGGGCCCGGCCGATCTCGCCGTACCCCAGGTCGCTGACGCCGATCCGCACCGACACCGCGATGGACGCGCCCAGCACCGCCAGCCCCAGCGCGAACAGTGCGGCCAGCGACCGGCCGGAGCGGCGGTGCGCGGCGGCGGGGGCGCCGTCCTCGTCCACGGGCAGCGCGCGGGCAGCCGGGTGGAGCAGTGAGACGGCGGGCGTCTCAGGCTCAGGCTCAGTCGGCATGGCCGAAGCGCCGTACCCCGTCGACCAGGGCGCGCAGGACGTTGACCGAACGCACCCCCGGGTCCATCTCGATCGCCGTGACCGTGATGGTCCTGTTGTCGCGTACGGCGGGCAGCCGGGAGAGCGTGGGGTGCGCGCGCATTGTGGCGAGCTTCTGCGCGGCGGTGTTCCCGGCGGGCGAGGCGGCCGTGGTCAGGTCGCCGAGCACGATGACGTCCGGCCTGCGCTGGGCCACCGCCTCCCAGGTGACCTGGGGCCACTGCTCGCCGACGTCGTCGAAGACGTTGCGGACGCCGGTCAGCCGGCTGATCTCGCTGGGGATGCCGCCCTTGCCCGCCACGTAGGGGGTGCCGTTGAACACCGAGTAGACGTAGGCCACCGACGGAGACCCCTTGAGGTTCCGCCTGAGGCGGGCGGCCTCGTCCAGGACCTTGCGCTGCTCGGCGACGAGCCGGTTCGCGCGGTCGCTGACGCCGAAGATGTGCCCGTAGTTGCGGTAGTCCCGGAAGAGCAGGTCGAACGGGGTCGCCCCGGCGGGGCCGTCCTTCGGGCAGTCGACCGCGCTGACGTAGGTGGGCAGGCCGATCCCGCGCAGTTCCTCACGGGTGCCCACCCGGTCCTTGGTGAACATCGCGGTGAACGACGCGACCGCCACGTCGGGATTGGCGGCGCGCAGCCCTTCGGCGGTGAGCATCTTGGCGCTGAGCACCGGCACCTTCCCGTAGTCCGCCCGGTACGGCGGGGAGATCTCGGCCTTCCGGAACGCCGTCCCGGCCATGCGCCCCGCCAGGCCGAGCGCCAGCAGCGTCTCCGTCGCCGACTGGTCCAGCGTCACCGCTCGGGCCGGTGTCTTGGCGAACGTCAGCCGCTGCCCGCAACTCGTCACCGACACCCCGCTGGACGCACCTCCGGAGGTCCGCTCCCCGGCGGGTGAGGCGCAGGCGGACAGGATCACGGCGGTGGCCGCGAGGAGGCCGGCGGCTGCTCGGCGCGACATGGGGGCTCCCGGGGGGATCGTGAGGGATCATGCTTAGCTTATTGCGAATGTATCGCAACAAGCCCTATATTGAAAGTGATAACCATTTTCACACATCGGGACTTCAGAGCGCAGGAGCAGCACGTCGTGACGCCACACCCCCCTCCCTCCGCACTCGGCAAGGGCACGCGGCGTCGTTCGGTGCTGCGCGAGGCGCGGTTCCTGCGGCTGTGGTCGGGCACGACGGCCTCCGGGCTGGCGACCTGGGCGCTGCCGTTCGTCCTCGGCCTGGCGGTGCTGGAGGGCTCCCTCTCCCCGGCCGGGCTGGGCGTGGTGCTGGCCGCCCGCACCGTGGGCTTCCTGGCGGCGGTGCCGGTCAGCGGGGTCCTCGCCGACCGGCACTCGCGGCGCGCCGTGGTGCTGTGGGCGGGGCTGACCGCCGCCGTCGCCGCCCCCGTGCTCGCCTGGGGGCTGGGCCGCTCGGTGGCGCTCATGGCCGCCGCGGCCGTGGTGTCGGGCGC
>DATADI010000722.1:0-7333 GCA_036258615.1 Thermomonospora sp.
ATACTGGGATTGAACCAGTGACCTCTTCCGTGTCAGGGAAGCGCTCTCCCACTGAGCTAATCGCCCGTAGAGGTGGAGACGGGATTTGAACCCGTGTACACGGCTTTGCAGGCCGTTGCCTCGCCTCTCGGCCACTCCACCAGAAGTGAGGCCCCACTGCCTGGCCCCTCAGAGCGGACGACGGGATTCGAACCCGCGACCCTCACCTTGGCAAGGTGATGCTCTACCAACTGAGCCACGTCCGCTTGCCGCTTCCGAGTCGTGCTCGGCGCTGCACTGGTAACTGTAGCGGAATCCGGCGGCGGTTGCGCACCGCGGCGGTGGCGGTGGGGGTGTGTCCGGTTTGCCCGGCCGTGGTGGCGGTAAGAGAGGCTGATGACGTCTGAGAGTCACCCTGTCCGGACCGGCGCGGGTCCGGAGACCCCCGCCGAGCGCGCCGACCGTAACTTCGTGGAACTGCTGCAGGGCTTCCGGGTCGCCGTCACGGGAGTCCAGGTCCTGTTCGCCTTCCTGCTGACCGTGCCGTTCTCGCCGGGGTTCGCCCGGCTCGCCGAGGGCGACCGGCGGTTGTTCTTCGTGTCGTTGATGGGGGCGGCGGTGGCGTCGATGTTCTTCATCGCGCCCGTCGCCCAGCACCGGATCCTGTTCCGCAAGGGGATGAAGGAACCGCTGGTGCACCGGTCGAACGTGTACGGGATGCTCGGGACGCTGTCGCTGGGGGTGTCGATGACGGCGGCGACGCTGCTGGTGGTGGACTACCTGTTCGACGGTGTGCTGCCGGTGGTCACGGCCGTGGTGGTGGCGTTGCTGGCGTTGTGGCTGTGGTTCGTGGAGCCGTTGGTGCGGCGGATGAACGGCCGTGATGACGGGTGACGGTGTCCTCGGCCGTTCACCCCGTGTTGGGCGGCCGGTGGGGCGGATGCGGTTCGATCATGCGGCGTAGCCCAGAGGTGTTCCGGGGAGGCCGGTATGAGGAGCCGTTCGTTCGTTCTGCCCGCGGCGGTGGCCGTCGCGCTCGCCGCGCCGGCCGTGGCGCAGGCCGCGACCAAGGGGCGTCCGGAACGGCCGGGGGCCTGTTCCCCGTCGGCGTCGCTGCTGGGCTTCTCCGACGCGCTGGACAAGACGCAGGTGTCGGGGCAGGCGGTGGCCGGCCTGTCGGCGCTGGGGCAGGCCGGTCCGGGTCGTGCGGTGGCGCTGGTGGACAACATCGGCACGAGCCCGGCCCGGATCGTGGAGTTGTCGCTGCGGCATGGTCACCGTGGTCTTGACGTGGCGGCCCGGGGCGCGACGACGCTGACCCGCCCTGACGGGACGCCGTACAACGGCGGGGACTTCGACGGTGAGGGCCTGGTGCTGGAGCGGGGCGGGCGGACGCTGCTGGCGAGTTCGGAGACCGAGCCGTCGATCCGCCGATTCCGGCGGGCCGACGGGAGGCAGACGGCGGAGTTGCCGGTGCCCGCGCGGTTCCGGGTGGCTCCCGCCGGCCAGGCGGCCCGGAACCAGACGTTCGAGGCGCTGGCGGCCACCCCCGACGGCCGGACCCTGTTCGCGGGGATGGAGGGCGCGCTGGCCCCGGACGGCGCTGGTCTGGTGCGGATCCTGCGCTACCAGGGGACGCCGGGCGGGACGTACCGGCCCACCGCCCAGTACGCCTACCGGCTCGACGCGTCGCTCGGCCTGGTGGAGCTGGTGGCGCTGCGGGACGGTGGGCTGCTGGCGCTGGAGCGCGGGTTCACGGCCGGTGTCGGCAACACCGTCCGCGTCTACCGGGTGTCGACCCGGCGGGCGCAGGACGTCACCGACGTGGAGTCCCTGCAGACCGTGCCCGGTGCGGCCCTGCGCAAGGAACTGCTGGTGGACCTGGCGGAGTGCCCGCCGTCGGGGGCGACCGCCAAGCAGCCGCAGCCCAATCCGCTGCTCGACAATGTGGAGGGCATGGCGCTCGGCGGCCGGACGCACGGCGGTCGCCGTGTCCTTTACCTGGTTTCGGACGACAACGGGAGCGCCACGCAGATCACCCGGGTGTACGCGCTGTCCGTCAGTCGTGTGCCTTGAGCCATCGGACGAGCCGGTCGCGTACGCGGGCCTGCGTCAGGAGGGTCAGACCGTGGTCGCCTCCAGGCACGGTCAGCTGCGTGCACCGTACCGAGGCCGCTCGCAGGGCACGGCACAGCCGGGCCGAATGCGCGGGAGGCACGAAGTCGCCCCGCGCGTGGACCAGGAACATGGGGGTGTCGCCCGCCCCGGCGTGCTGGTGACTGGCGAGGTCGTTCCAGCGCCGTCGGCACGTCGTGTCGCTGTGCGGGGGAGCGCAGCGGGCGAGCAGGACGGCGGTGTCCCGGAGTTTGCGCTTGGCGGTGCCCGCCCCGCGCCGCTGGCCGTCCTGGTAGGCGCGGTAGGGGTCGGCGACGGGTGAGAGTGCCGCGACGGCCCTGACGTGGCGTGTGCCGGTGCCGTGGACGCCGACGCTGGTGGCCAGGTGCCCACCGGCCGAGTTGCCCACCAGCACGATCCTCCCCGGGTTGACCGAGAATGAGGCGGCCCGGGAGCGGATCCACCGTAGGGCCCGGTGCACGTCCGACCGTTGGGCGTGCCATCCCGCCTGGGTGTTGAGCCGGTAGTTGATGGAGAAGACCGCGTACCCGTGGCCGACCAGGTGCCGGGCGAACGTGGCGAACGACGACCGGTCGCCCTCGTACCAGTAGCCGCCGTGAAGGAGGACCACGGCGGGCTGACGGGTGCGGCGCCGGAGGTAGTACGCGGTGAGGCGGTGCCGTGCGTGGGGGCCGTAGGCGTAGGGGACCTCCCGCTGCCCGGCGGCCATCGCCTCCCGTGGGGCGGTGGTGGTGTGACCATCGTCGTCCGAGGAACGTGAGGGGTCGCGCTCACCGCGTACCGAGGCGTCCTCAGCGGGCGGCGTGTCGAGAATCAGCGAAGCCGCGCGTTCCAGGGTGCGGGCACGGACCCAGCGGAGCACCTGTGAGCGCACGTCGTCCTGGGACAGGAGCGCGCCGCCGGTCGCCGATCCCGGGACCACCCGTACGGTCACGTCGCGGCTTCCGGCACCGGCGAGCGCCTTCCTGAGCGCATGGCTCTGTGAGGCGGGAACCACGTCGCCACGGGAATGGAACAGCAACAGCGGCGCGTCCCTGCGCCCGGCGTGACTCGCCGCGTTCATGTCGCGGAACCGCGCCAGGCAGTACCGCTCCCGGTCGAGGGGTGTGCAGTTGGCCAGGAGCACCGCCTCGTCCCGTACGAGACGCCGTGCGGCGCTCGCGGCCGTGGACTGTGCCTGCTCGTAGGCGCGCTGGGGCGAGGAGACCGCCGACAGGCCCACCGCCGCGCGTACCCGGGCGCGGCCGGTGGCGTGGGTGGCCGCGTGGACCGCCAGGTGCCCGCCGCCCTGGGAGCCGATCACCGCCAGCCGGTTCCGGTCGAGCCGGAATGTCCGGGCATGGGTCTTGATCCAGGTGATGGCGCGGTAGAGGTCGTCACGCGGGGCGGGCCAGGCGGCGTCGGCGGTGCGGCGGTGGTCGATGGAGAACACGGCGAACCCCTGCTCGGCGAACCACTCGGCGGTCGCCTTCCAGGAGGCACGGGTCCCGCCGTTCCAGTAGCCCCCGTGGACCAGCACGATCCCCGGCTGGGGGCCCGACTCCGGCTCGTCCCAGTAGGCGTCCAGGCGCTGGCGGGGATGCGGCCCGTAGGAGTAGCCGTGCGCGTCCGCGCCCGTCGCGGCCTGGGGGAACGCCACGGGGGCCAGGGTGCTCACGCCGAGGAGGCCGAGGGCCGGGAGCAGGAGTCGCAGTGGGCGGGGCATGACGGCGGGATCTCCGTTCTGGAACTGGGACCGGTCCAACGTGATCAAGTCATACCGCTCCGTGACCGCCGGAGGGGGTGCCGTTCCGTGCAACGGTTCGGCAAACCCGCTGGTGAACCCACCCAAATCAGCGGAAAGGCAGCGGATCGCCCCGGTGCTCCTGCTCACTACCGTGAGTTCACCGCCGGTCCACTCTCCGATGGGCCGGCGGCTCCATGGCCGTGGGCGGCCGTCTGGGAGGGCTGATGGACGTGAGGGACCCGGCGCTGCGGGCCGAGCTGGATCGCCGGCTCGGCGTCCTGGAGCGCGAGGAGGCCGGGGACGCCGCGCACGCGGCGCTCGGCGCCCGCGACCTGTGGGCGATGGCCCTGCTGGTCGCGGCACTGGTCGTCGTCGGGTGGGTGATCGCCTGATGGCCGCCGAGGAGGACGTGACCCGGGAGGCGACGTTCGGGTCGCTGCCGGTGCTGCGCGGCGAGCGCGTGTGGAACTTCACCGACTTCACCTGGGTGAACGTCGGGCTGGCCATCGCCACCTGGGCGTTCCTGGTGGGCGGCTCGACCGCCGCGCTGGTCGGCTTCCGCGAGGGCCTGGCCGCCATGATCATCGGCAACGCCATCGGCGTGGCGGTGATGCTGCTGGCCAGTGTGGTCGCCAGCCAGCGGTACGGGGTCGAGCAGTACACGGTGCTGCGCACGGTCTACGGCGTCGGCGGGGTCGCCCTGCTGGTGTTCACCGTGGTGCTGTTCACCGAGATGGGCTGGTCGGCGCTGCTCGGGGTGATGTTCGGCCGGGCGAGCGCGCAGGTGTCCAACGAGGTGTTCGGCACCGAGATCGGGCCGAACGCGATCGTCGTGACGCTGCTGGCGCTGCTCGCGCTGGCCATCGCCTGGGTCGTGCTCGCCAAGGGGCCGCTGAGCATCCGGTTCTTCAACCGGATCGTGGCGCCCGGCCTGGCGGTCATCACCCTCGGGATGGTGGTGCTGCTGCTGGCCGAGACGTCCTGGAGCGAGCTGCTGAACGCGGCGCCGCTGGACCCGTTCCCCGACGACCGGCTGAACTTCGCGCTGGCCGTCGAGTTCAACCTGGGCGTGGGCCTGTCGTGGTGGCCGGTCATGGGCAGCCTGGCGCGCCTCACCGACAAGCCGCGCAGCGGCCTGTGGCCGGGGTTCATCGGCCTGTTCGGGGCCACGCTCGTCGCCCAGGTCGTCGGGATGGCCGCCGCGCTCACCCTCGGCGACTCCGACCCGACGGTGTGGATGGTGCCGCTCGGCGGTGAGTGGCTCGGCATCCTCGCGCTGCTGTTCATCGCGTTCGCCAACCTGACGAGCCTGTCGTCCATCGTGTACTCGACCTGCCTGGCGCTGCGGCAGGCGGGCGGCAACCGGCTCACCCGGATCCGGTGGGAGTGGCTGACCGCCGCGTTCTTCGTGCTCCCGGCGCTGGTCAGCTTCAAGCCCGACCTGCTGTACGACAAGTTCCTGGTGTTCGTCACCTGGAGCGGCGCGTTCCTGGCGGCCATTGCCGGCACCGTCATCGCCGACTACTTCGTGCTGCGCCGCCAGCGGATCGACCTGCGCGGCCTGTACGAGCCGGGCGCGGCCAGCCCGTACCACTTCAGCGGCGGGGTCAACGTGGCCGGGCTGGTCTCGACGGGGCTGGGCGCGCTGGTCTACGTGCTGCTGTACAACCCGCAGACCCTCGACACCCAGCCCGCGTTCGACTACGTCACCGCGACGGTCCCCGCCGTGCTGGTCGCCGGGGTCGCGCACGTGGTCCTGACGCCGCTGCTCAACCGGCGTGCGGGCGGCTACGCACCGTCCGACGCCGCCCTGCCGAGCCCGACTGTGAAGGAGTCCTGATGCCGCGCACCGCCATGGCGGCCGTGCACGACGGCCGTGGTTCGACCCTCGACGTCCGTGAGGTGTGGGTCGCCGACCCGGGCCCCGGTGAGGTGCTGGTCCGGTTGGGCGCCTCCGGGGTGTGCGGCTCGGACCGGCACGTGCTCGACGGCGAGTGGAGCCTGCCGTCGCCGACGGTGATGGGCCACGAGGGCGCCGGGACGGTGGAGGCGGTCGGCGCGGGCGTCACCGACGTCGCGCCCGGCGACAACGTCATCCTGTCCTGGTACTACCCGTGCCGCCGCTGCCGGGCCTGCGCGGCGGGCAAGGCGTGGGCGTGCACCGGCACCCGCTCCAACGAGTGCCTGCTGCCCGACGGCACCACCCGGCTCAGCGACGACAACGGCATGGTGTACCCGTACCTGGCGGTCGGGACGATGAGCGAGTACACCGTCGTCCCCGAGTCGGCCGCCGTGCGGGTGCCCTCCGACCTGCCGTTCGACGTGGCCAGCCTGATCGGCTGCTCGATCACCACCGGGGTCGGCGCGGTCACCAACAACGCCCGGGTCCCGTCCGGGGCGTCGGCGGTGGTCGTCGGCTGCGGCGGGGTCGGCCTCGCGGTCGTGATGGGGCTGGTGCTGGCGGGCGCGTACCCGATCATCGCGGTGGACACCTCGGCGGAGAAGCTGGCCGCCGCCCGCTCGTTCGGGGCCACCCACACCGTCCAGGCCGGGCCCGGCGTCGCCGCCGAGGTCGCGGAGATCACCGGGGGCGGCGCGGACTTCGCGTTCGAGGTGATCGGCCGGGTCGAGACCATCGAGACGCTGCCGTCGCTGCTGACCACCGGCGGGGTGGGCGTGCTGGTGGGCCTGCCGCCCGAGGGCGCCCGCGCCGGGATCGACGTGCTGGAGCTGGCCGAGTCCGGCAAGACCCTGATCGGCTCCAACTACGGGGGCGCGGTGCCGAGCCTGGACTTCCCCCGGCTGGCGGACCTGTACCTGGCCGGGCGGCTGCCGCTGGACTCGCTGATCTCCCACCGGGTCCGGCTGGAGGAGGTCAACGAGGCCTTCGACGCCATGCGGGCCGGGACCCGCACCCGTAGCGTGATCGTCTTCGACTGAGGAAGCCATGACCCTGCATCCGCCTCCGCACCCGGTCCCGCCGCACGAGGGGCCCGAACCGCTCGGCCCGGTGAACTCGGCGCTGGTGCCCCGGTTCGCCGGTCCGGCCACCTTCGCGCGGCTGCCCCGGCTGGACCAGGTCCGCCGCGCCGACGTCGGCGTCGTGGGCGTGCCGTTCGACACCGGCGTGTCGTACCGGCCGGGCGCGCGGTTCGGCCCGGCGGCGGTCCGCGAGGCGTCGCGGCTGCTGCGGCCCTACAACCCGGCGCAGGACGTGTCCCCCTTCCAGGCCGCGCAGGTCGTGGACGCCGGGGACATCGCCTGCAACCCGTTCGACATCGACGAGGCCATCCGCACCGTCCAGGAAACGGTCGCGGAGGTAGCAGCGGCAGCGCGATCGTGTGGTCCCCCCCGATGGTCACCACACGATCGCACCGCGCCGCCACCTCCGCGACCGTTTCCTGGACGGTGCGGATGGCCTCGCCGATGTCGAACGGGTTGCAGGCGATGTCCCCGGCGTCCACGACCTGCGCGGCCTGGAAGGGGGACACG
>DATADI010000723.1:0-10007 GCA_036258615.1 Thermomonospora sp.
CCGCCCCGGGGGGGGGGGGGCGGACGGAGGTCAGGCCGGGACGATGTTGACGATCTTGGGGGCGCGGACGATGACCTTGCGGATGCCGGTGCCGCCCAGGGCGGCCTGGACCTTGTCGGAGGCCAGGGCCAGGCGTTCCAGTTCGTCGGCGGCGATGCCCGGGGGGACCTCCAGGCGGTCGCGGACCTTGCCGGCCACCTGGACCACGCAGGTGACCTGGTCCTCGACCAGCAGGGCGGGGTCGGGCACCGGCCAGCCGGCGGTGGCGACGGGGGCCGGGCGGCCCAGCAGCGACCAGGACTCCTCGGCGGTGTAGGGGGCGAACAGCGACAGCAGGATCGCGATGGTCTCGGCGGCCTCCCGGACGGCCGGGTCGGCGGGGCCGGGGCCGGAGTCGATGGCCCTGCGGGCGGCCGAGACCAGTTCCATCACCCGGGCGATGGCCACGTTGAAGCGGTAGGCCTCGACCAGGCCGGTGACCTCCTCGACGGTGCGGTGGGTGATGCGGCGCAGCGCCACGTCGCCGGTGGCGGGGTCGGCGTCCACGGGTGCGGTGACCTCGCCGGCGATGCGGTGCACCCGGCCCAGGAACTTGGCCATGGCGTGCGGGGAGACGTCGGCCCAGTCGATGTCGTCCTCGGGGGGGCCGGAGAACAGCATGGCCAGCCGGACCACGTCGACGCCGTGCTCGGCGATCTGGTCGCCCAGGTCGACCATGTTGCCCAGCGACTTGGACATCGCCTTGCCGTTCAGGATGACCTGGCCCTGGTTCAGCAGCCGGGTGAACGGCTCGGTGAAGTCCACCATGCCCATGTCGTAGAGGACCTTGGTGAAGAACCGGCTGTACAGCAGGTGCAGGATGGCGTGCTCGACGCCGCCGGTGTACTGGTCGACCGGCATCCACTTGCGGACCTGCTCGACGTCGAACGGCCCGTCCTCGTAGTGCGGCGAGCAGTACCGGAAGTAGTACCAGGACGAGTCCACGAAGGTGTCCATGGTGTCGGAGTCGCGCCTGGCCGCGCCCCCGCAGGACGGGCACGGGACGTTCACCCAGTCCTCGGCGGCGGCCAGCGGGGAGGTGCCCTTGGGGGCCAGGTCGGCGCCGCGCAGGTTGTCGGGCAGCGTCACCGGCAGCTGGTCGTCGGGGACGGGGACCTCGCCGCACGAGGGGCAGTGGATGATCGGGATGGGGCAGCCCCAGAACCGCTGCCGGGACACCAGCCAGTCGCGCAGCCGGAAGTTCACCGACGCCCTGCCCAGGCCCTTGTCCTCCAGGATCTCGATGATCCGGGCGATGGCCTCGGCCTTGGCCAGCCCGTCCAGCGGGCCGGAGTTGACCAGCCGGCCGTCCCCGGCGGTGGCGACGCCGGTCTCGGCGGGGTCGGGCTCGCCGGTGTCGACGACCACCCGGACCGGCAGGTCGAAGGCGCGGGCGAAGTCCAGGTCACGCTGGTCGTGGGCGGGCACCGCCATGATCGCGCCATGACCGTATTCGGCCAGCACGTAGTCCGACGCCCAGACCGGCATCCGCTCGCCGTTGACCGGGTTGATCGCGTACCGGCCCAGGAAGACGCCGGTCTTCTCGCGCTCGGTGGACAGCCGGTCGATCTCGCTCTCCCGCGAGACCTGCTCGCGGTACGCCTCGAACTCGGCGCGCTGCTCGGGGGCGCAGATCTCGGCGGCCAGCGGCGCGTCGGCGGCGACCACGAAGAACGTCGCCCCGTACAGGGTGTCGGGGCGGGTGGTGAACACGGTGACGGGCTCGTCGCGGCCCTCGATCACGAAGTCGACGTCGGCGCCGGTGGAGCGGCCGATCCAGTTGCGCTGCATCAGCAGCACCCGGTCGGGCCAGTTGCCCTCCAGCTGCTTCATGTCGTCCAGCAGGCGGTCGGCGTACCGGGTGATGCGGAAGTACCACTGGGTCAGCACCCGCCGCTCGACCAGGGCCCCGCAGCGCTCGCAGTGCCCGCCGACGACCTGCTCGTTGGCCAGCACCGTCTGGTCGTTGGGGCACCAGTTGACCTGGCCGCCCTTGCGGTAGGCCAGCCCGCGCTCGTAGAAGCGCAGGAACAGCCACTGCGTCCACTTGTAGTACTCGGGGTCGGAGGTGTGCAGCCGCCGCGACCAGTCCAGGGACGGGGCGTACCGGCGGAAGGAGGCCGCCTGCGTCTCGATGTTGGTGTAGGTCCACTCGGCGGGGTGCGAGTTGCGCCTGATCGCGGCGTTCTCGGCGGGCAGGCCGAAGGAGTCCCAGCCGATGGGGTGCAGCACGTTGTGGCCGCGCTGGAACCAGTAGCGGGCGGGGACGTCGCCGATGGCGTACGCCTCCGCGTGCCCCATGTGCAGGTCGCCGGAGGGGTAGGCGAACATGTCGAGCGCGTAGCGGCGCTCACGCGGGTCGTCCGCGGAGTCGTTCGCGCGGAACGGCTCCAGCTCCGCCCAGCGGGCCTGCCACTTGTCCTGCACCGCCCGGGGGTCGTAGGAGTCGCCGGGGGCCACGGCCCCGGCTGCGCCCCCCGACGCGTCGCGGGTGTGTTCGTCGGTGCTCACGGTCGCCAACTCCGGTCGTTCGAAACGGACGCCGTACGGTGCCGTACGGCCTTGTCGGGGTTCTGCCAGGCTGCGGCCGGCGCGGGCTCGCACATGAAGAGACCCCTCGCACAGGAGGGGTCGCCGCGCCGACGGGGTCCGACTGCCCGGTCAGCGCGGCGGGCCGAGAAGCAGCCGCGCTCGCATAGCCCAAGACTAGCGCAATGGCAAGGGCCGCGGAGGAGCCCGGCGGGGGCGCCCATAAGTCATTACTTGCGGGTAGCGTCGGAAGGGGGTGATGGACCAGGATGAACGCACCTCATCCACCGTTCGACGCTCCGCCAATAGGCGGTCAGCCTCGCGAGGAGTGCCATGCTCAACCTGTCCGTTCTGCTTGAGGACGCCGCACGGGAGACCCCGGACCGGGACGCCGTGGTCTTCGGCGACATGCGGCTGTCGTACTCGTTCATCGACGGCGTGGCCAACCAGGTCGCGAACCTGCTGGTGTCGCGGGGCATCAGGCCGGGGGACAAGGTGGCGATCTCCTCGCCGAACCTGCCGTACTTCCCGATGGTGTACTTCGGGGCGCTCAAGGCGGGCGCGGTGGTGGTCCCGCTGAACGTGCTGCTCAAGCCGCGCGAGATCGCCTACCACCTGGCCGACTCCGAGGCGAAGGCGTACTTCTGCTTCCAGGGCACCCCCGAGCTTCCGCTGGGCGAGATGGGCTGGGCCGGGTTCCAGGAGACCCCGGGCTGCGAGCACTTCTTCCTGCTGCCCGCCGGGCTGGACGTCACCGAGTCGCCGATCGAGGGCGCCGAGCTGTTCTGGGCGGCGCTGGGCGGCCAGCCGAACACGTTCGAGACGGTGGTGACCGCGCCGACCGACACCGCCGTGGTGCTCTACACCAGCGGCACCACCGGGCAGCCCAAGGGCGCGGAGCTGTCGCACAGCAACCTGCTGACCAACGCGATGGTCTCCGACACCCTGTTCTACCGGACGCTGCACGACACCTTCCTGGTGACGCTGCCGCTGTTCCACATCTTCGGGCAGACCTGCGTGATGAACGTGGGCCTGTACCGGCGGGCGACGCTCGTGCTGGTGCCGCGCTTCGAGGTCAAGGCGGCCGTCCAGCTCATGGTCAAGGAGAAGGTGAACATGTTCGCCGGGGTGCCGACCATGTGGTGGTCGCTGCTCACCGACGACACCTCTCCGGAGGACGTGGCGGCGATCCGCGACAACCTGCGGGTGGCGGTGTCCGGCGGGTCGGCGCTGCCGATGGAGGTCCTCAAGGGCGTCAAGGAGAAGTTCGGCATCGACATCCTGGAGGGTTACGGGCTGTCGGAGACCTCCCCGGTCGCCTCGTTCAACCGCCCGGACCGGCCCACCAAGGCCGGGTCGATCGGCCTGCCGATCTGGGGCGTGGAGATGCGGCTGATCGACGAGGACTGGAAGACCATCGAGGGCGAGGGTCCCGGCGAGATCGCCATCCGCGGCCCGAACGTCATGAAGGGCTACTACAAGCGGCCCGAGGCGACGGCGGAGGCCATCCGGGACGGCTGGTTCCGCACCGGCGACGTGGCCCGCCGCGACGAGGACGGCTACTACTACATCATCGACCGGTCCAAGGACATGATCATCCGCGGTGGGTTCAACGTGTACCCGCGGGAGATCGAGGAGGTCCTGATGACCCACCCGCAGGTCTCGCTGGCCGCGGTGGTGGGCGTGCCGCACGAGTCCCACGGCGAGGAGATCAAGGCGTACGTGATCCGCACCCCGGACGCCACGATCACCGAGGAGGAGCTGGTCGCCTGGGGCAAGGAGCAGTTCGCCAACTACAAGTACCCGCGCGTCGTGGAGTTCCGCGACGCGCTGCCGATGACCGCCACCGGCAAGATCCTCAAGCGCGAGCTGCGCTAGCCGCTCAGCGGCCCGCGACGGGGGGCGTGTCCGGCAGGGCGCGCCCCCCGTCCATGTCCTGGACGCCGATGACGCGCAGCAGCCGCAGCGCCTCGTGGGCGGGCGTGCCGGGCGCGGCGGTGTAGAGGATCACCCGCTGGTCGCGGTCGGGGACGTGCAGCACGTCGCAGTGCAGCTCGATGGGCCCGACGGCGGGATGGCGCACCACCTTGACGCTGCTGGTGCGCACGGCGACCTCGTGCTCGGCCCACAGCCGGGCGAACAGCGGGCTGGCCAGCAGTTCGTTCACCAGGCCCGTGACGCCGGGGTCGCCGGGGTAGCGCGCGGTGGCGGCGCGCAGGTCGGCCACGGACGCGCGGGCGAACCGCCCGTAGTCGCTGTCGTCCTCGATCCGGCAGGACTCCGGGTGCAGGAACAGCGCACGCAGCGGGTTGCGGTCGCGGGGGGTGCGCCCGGAAAGGCCGGGCAGCAGGGCGGCGGCCATCGGGTTCCAGGCCAGGACGTCGTACGTGGCGTCGATGACGAACGCGGGCGTGTCGTCGAGCCGGTCGAGCAGGTGCAGGATCCCGGCGGGCACCTCCTGCGGCGGGCCGCCGGTCGGCCGCGGCGGCTCCCCCGCCAGGTGGTGCAGGTGGTCGCGTTCGCCGTCGGTGAGGCGCAGGGCGCGGGCGAGCGCGCCGAGGATCTGCCGGGACGGCCGCGGCCCCCGGGCCTGTTCGAGCCGGATGTAGTAGTCGACCGACATCCCGGCCAGGCGGGCGACCTCCTCGCGGCGCAGCCCCGGGGTGCGCCGCCGGGGCCCGCGTTCCAGGCCCACGTCCTCGGGACGCACGCGGGCGCGCCGCGTCCGCAGGAAGTCCGCCAGCTCCCGTCTGTCCATGTCCTCCAGGATGGCGCAGGTGTGGCGGGGTTCGCGGGGCCCAGGGTGGTATCGCCGGTCCCAGCCTCGGCGGGTCTCTCCCGCCGCCCCGCCGGGCCGCGTTGGGTGAGGGGCATGAACGCGACGATCGCCCTGATCACCGGGGCCAACAAGGGAATCGGGCTGGAGACCGCGCGGCTGCTGGGCACGGCGGGCGCGACCGTGCTGGTGGGCGCGCGCTCCGCCGGACGCGGAGAGAAGGCCGCCGCGCTGCTGCGCGAGGAGGGCGCCGACGCCCGCTTCGTGGAGATCGACGTCGCCGACGAGGCGTCCGTGGACAAGGCCGCGGCCTGGATCGACGACGCGTTCGGACGGCTGGACGTGCTGGTCAACAACGCCGGGATCATCCCGCCGAGCAGTGCGGCGCCGCCCAGCGGGACGTCCCCGGCGGCGATGCGGGAGACCTACGAGACCAACGTGTTCGGCGTGGTGGCGGTGACGAACGCGATGCTGCCGCTGCTGCGGCGGTCGGCGGCGGGCCGGATCGTCAACGTCTCCAGCGACCTGGGGTCCCTGGACCTGATGAGCGACCCGGCCTACGTCCACCACGCCTACAACCTGCTGGCCTACAACTCCTCGAAGTCGGCGCTGAACGCGCTGACCGTCTCCTACGCCAAGGAGCTGGCGGACACCGCGATCAAGGTCAACGCCGTGAACCCGGGCTACTGCGCGACCGACCTGAACGCCCACAGCGGGCCCCGGTCGGCCGCCGAGGGGGCGGCCGAGGTGGCGCGGGCGGCGCTGCTGGGCGACGACGGCCCGACGGGGGCCTTCCTGATGGACGACCCCGCGCCCGGCACCGTCGTTCCCTGGTAGGCCTCAGACCTCGTACGGCAGGCGCTTGATGCCGTTGATGAAGTTCGACAGCAGCCGTTCCGGCTCGCCCGCCGCGCGGATCCCGGGCACCTGGCGGAACAGCTCGCGGAACATCACCGTGATCTCGCGGCGGGCCAGGTGCGCACCCAGGCAGAAGTGGGGGCCGGGGCCGCCGAACCCCACGTGGGGGTTGGGCGAGCGGGTGATGTCGAAGCGCTCGGGGGCGTCGAAGACGGCCTCGTCGCGGTTGGCCGACCAGTAGTACAGGATCAGCTTGTCGCCCGCCTTGATCTCGTGCTCGTTCAGCGTGGTGTCGCGGGTGGCGGTGCGCCGCATCCAGATCACCGGGGAGGCGTAGCGGACGATCTCCTCCACGGCGGCCGGGATCCGGGCCTCGAAGTCCCCGGCCAGCAGGGCCCGCTGGTCGGGGTGCCGGGTGAACAGGTTCAGGCCGTGGGCGATGGCGTTGCGGGTGGTCTCGTTGCCCGCGACGACCAGCAGGATGAAGAACGAGCCCAGCTCCTGGTCGGTCAGCGACTCCCCGTCGATGTTCGCGTTCACCAGGGCGGAGGTCAGGTCGTCGGTGGGGTGCTCGCGGCGGTACCGGCCGAGGTCCTCGACGATGTCCTTGAGCGTCTGCCCGGCGGTGAGCAGGCCGAGCGCGATCTTCTCGAAGTCGCCCTGCTCCACGTACTCGGGGTCGTTGCCGGCCAGGATCACGTTGGTGGCGTTCAGGACCGTGTCGTAGTGGTCCTCGGAGATTCCCATCATGTCGCAGATGATCTTCAGGGGGAGCCGGGCGGCGACGTCGGCGACGAAGTCCCCGGTGCCGCCGGTCCGGACGTTGGCCACGATCTGCGCCGCGACCGCCTCGACCTGGGCCTCGAACCGCTGGATCATGCGGGGCGAGAACGCCCGGGAGACGATCCGCCGGATGTGGGCGTGCCGGGGGTCGTCCATGTTGATCATGGAGCCGAAGTACTCGCCGAGGTCGTCGGGCATGTCCGGGATGCTGATCGCGCCCTGCCCGGAGCAGAAGTCCAGCGGGCGGCGGGACGCCTCGACCACGTCGGCGTGCCGGGTCAGCGCGTAGTACCCCGGGCCGGGGGCCAGGTAGGTGACGGGCTCCTCGTAGAAGGGCAGCTGCGGCTCATAGCGCAGCGCACGGAACGCCGCGTGCCGTTCCTCCAGGGGACGCTCCCAGAACGCCCAGTCGGTGAGGTTGATGTCGGCTGCCCTGACCATGAACGACCCCCAGCCTTAGAACGGCATTCGGTTTACACGCATCCTGCCAAAGTAAACCGGGGTCGCACCACCCTTTCCGGACGTCCGGCTCAGTCTTCCGCACCGCCCTCGTCTCCGGCGAGCCAACCGAGGACGCGGGCGTTGACGGCGTCGGGGCGCTCCAGATGCAGGAAGTGGCCCGCCCCGTCCACCAGTTCGGCACGGGACCCCGGCGGCAGATGGGGCAGCACGCCCTCCGGCCCGCCGGTGATCTCCGGACCCAGGCATCCGTCATCGGTGCCGTGCAGGTAGAGGATCGGGCGCTCCCCCGGCCCGGCGGACGCCTCCGCGGCGTCCGGGACGGACCGGTCGCGGGACGGGTCGAGCATGGCGCGGTAGTAGCCGAGCGCCGCGGCGACGTTGGCGGGGGTCGCCAGGCAGGCCATCGCCCGCTCGACGTCCTCGGCGGCGTCGTGGCCGGGCGACCAGTCGCGCCACAGGCCCGCCACGAAGGTGCGGTCCAGGACCGCCTCCGCCAGCGGCGTCTGGAACAGGAAGATGTAGAAGGACCGCTTGAGCTGCTCGTACGACAGGAAACCGGCGAACATCGCCGGGAGCGGCGGCAGGGCCATCGTGACCGCGCGACGCCACCGTGCGGGCTCCTGGGCGAGGGCGGCGTAGACGGCCGCCGCACCCCAGTCGTGCCCGACGAGCACCGCGTCGGGACCGCCGCCGAGGGCCTCGTGCAGGGCGTTCAGGTCGGCCCCGAGCACGCCGGTCCGGTAGGCGCCGTCGGCGGGCACCTCCGTGGGGGCGTAGCCGCGCAGGAACGGGGCGACCGCGCGGAACCCGGCGGCGGCCAGCTCGGGCAGCAGGTGACGCCAGGTGTGCGCCGAGTCGGGGAAGCCGTGCAGGCACAGCGCCAGCGGCCCGTCCGCGGGTCCCTCCGCCAGGTAGCCGAACTCCAGCCCGTTCGCCGTGACCACGTCCATGCCCGGTGACGCTACGCCGACCGAGCGCCGTTCGGTAGCCCCTCGGCGCCGCCGGGGGCCTAGGCAAAGCCGTCTTCTTCGAATATCGTGGCGCAAATGCCAGATCGCACGTGATTCAGTTGTCACATACCATCCAGGCAACTGGATCCATGGATGTGCTGCGAGCACTCCGCTACGCACCGAGGAAGAGTGATGACGGACCCGACGCAGGACGCCCTCCAGCGCGCCGCCCGCGACCACCTGTGGATGCATTTCACCCGGCACTCGTCGTTCGAGAACGGCGGCGAGGTTCCCGTGATCGTGCGCGGCGACGGCGCCTACATCTACGACGACAAGGGCAGGCGCTACCTGGACGGGCTGGCCGGGCTGTTCGTCTCCCAGGCGGGCCACGGCCGTGAGGAGCTGGCGCAGGCCGCCGCCAAGCAGGCCGCCGAGCTGGCCTTCTTCCCGGTGTGGTCGTACGCCCACCCCAAGGCGGCCGAGCTGGCCGAGCGGCTGGCCTCGCTCGCCCCCGCCGACCTCAACCGGGTGTTCTTCACCACCGGCGGCGGCGAGGCCGTGGAGAGCGCCTGGAAGCTCGCCAAGCAGTACTTCAAGCTCACCGGCAGGCCGACCAAGCACAAGGTGATCAGCCGGGCCATCGCCTACCACGGCACCCCGCACGGCGCCCTGTCGCTGACCGGGCTGCCCGGACTGAAGGCCCCGTTCGAGCCGCTGGTGCCGAGCGCCTTCCGGGTGCCGAACACCAACCTGTACCGCGCGCCCGCGCACGGCGACGACCCCGAGGCGTTCGGCCGCTGGGCCGCCGACCGCATCGAGGAGGCCATCGAGTTCGAGGGCCCCGACACGGTCGCCGCGGTGTTCCTGGAGCCGGTGCAGAACGCGGGCGGCTGTTTCCCTCCCCCGCCCGGCTACTTCGAGCGGGTCCGCGAGATCTGCGACCGGCACGACGTGCTGCTGGTCTCCGACGAGGTCATCTGCGCGTACGGGCGGCTCGGCACGATGTTCGGCGCGCAGAAGTTCGGCTACCGGCCCGACATCATCACCTTCGCCAAGGGCATCACGTCCGGCTACGCCCCCATGGGCGGGATGCTGGTCAGCGACCGGCTGTTCGAGCCGTTCCGTGAGGGCACCACGATGTTCGCCCACGGGTACACCTTCGGCGGTCACCCGGTCTCGGCGGCGGTGGCCATGGCCAACCTCGACCTGTTCGAGCGGGAGAACCTGCTGGGCCACGTGCTCGACAACGAGGCCGCGTTCCGGTCAACCCTGGAGAAGCTGCTCGATCTGCCCATCGTCGGCGACGTGCGCGGCGACGGCTTCTTCTACGGCATCGAGCTGGTCAAGGACAAGACCACCAAGGAGACCTTCAGCGACGACGAGGCCGAGCGGCTGCTGCGCGGTTTCGTGGACAAGGCGCTGTTCGAGGCCGGGCTGTACTGCCGGGCCGACGACCGTGGCGACCCCGTCGTCCAGCTCGCCCCGCCGCTGATCTGCGACCAGTCGCACTTCGACGAGATGGAGCAGATCCTGCGTTCGGTGCTGACCGAGGCGTCCAACCGCCTCTGACCGAGTAACGACGGTGGCCGCCTCCGCACCGCGGAGGCGGC
>DATADI010000724.1:0-8701 GCA_036258615.1 Thermomonospora sp.
CGGCGGCGGCGCGCCGCAGCGTCTCGCCGCCGGTCTCGGTGATCCGGTAGTACTTGCGGGCCGGGCCCGCCTCGCCCTCGCGCCACTGCGCGGTGACCATGCCGGTGCGCTGGAGCCGCAGCAGCACCGGATAGAGGGTGCCGCCGCGGATCGGCCCGAGCCCGGCGGCGTCCAGCGCCTGGGCCAGCTCGTAGCCGTAGGACTCGCGGCGGCCCAGCATCGCCAGCACGCACAGGTCCAGCACGCCGCGCAGCCACTGGCCGCGCCTCTCGTGATCCACGGCACGACAAGCTAGCACGGCTACCTAGATAGCGCCGCCAACTAGTGGAATCCGGTCACATGTCACATCAGGCGCATCGGCCCGGCGGCGCGTTCGGCGCTGGTGGCGTGCCGGGTGGCGGCGTGGCGACGGCGCTCGACCAGGCGGCGGGTGGTGGTGGGGATCCGCACCGCCGAGCGGCCGGTGAGCTGCCTGCGGGGCTCGGGCCGGTGCGTCACCGGGCCGCGCCCGGCCGCGTGGAGCCCGTCGATGAGCCGGTCCAGGTGCACCAGCAGCTCGCCGTGCAGCGGCCAGTGCCCGGGGTCCTCGCGCAGCACCTCGCCCAGCTCGTCACGGCGGCGCCGCGCCTGCGACACGTGGCCCTCCAGCTCGGCGGTCAGGCGGACGGCGTCGTCGGCGGAGGAGGTGGTGGCGGCCTGCGCGTAGACGCGGGTGGCACAGGCCAGCTCCCGCAGCGTCGCGGCGAGCCGGTCGCGCACGTCGGCCTCCCACATCTCCGCGCCGAGCCCGGACCGGTCGCTGAGCACCAGCCCGGTGCGGTCGACCATGGAGCGCGCCAGTCCCCGGATGCTCACCGAGGAGTGCTCCAGGGCCTTCAGCGCGGCGCGCAGGGCCGGGCCGGGCTCCTGGGCGACGCCGACGCGGGTGCGGGGGTTGAGGCGGGCGCTCTCCTCGGCCTCGGCCAGCGCCCGGTCCACGTCCCGGATCTCCTGCGACAGCGCCCGGGAGCGTTCCAGCCAGCCGGCGGCGACCTTGGCGCCGGGCTCGGTCTCCAGCCCGTCGGCCATGTGGTCGAGCATCCGTTCCATGGAACGGCCGAGGTCGCAGATGGCCTCCTCGGCCGGGCGGACCCGTACCGGGGAGGCGACGAGCCCGGCGAGCAGTCCGACACCGGCGCCGATGAGGGTCTCCACGACCCGGTCGGTGGCGGCGGTCTCGGTGCCGAGCTGCAGGATCAGCATCGCGCTGATCGGCACCTCGAGCAGGTGGTCGCCCAGCCGCAGCAGCTGGCCGAGGGCCAGGGCGACCGCGATGGTCACCCCCAGGCTCCACCAGGTGAAGCCCAGCCACTCGACCAGCGCCACGGCCAGGATGACCCCGGCGGTGACCGCCAGGATCCGTTCGGCGGCGCTGCGCAGGGTCTGGTACAGCGAGACCTGGACGACCAGCAGCGCGGTCAGCGGCGCCAGCACCGGCGCCGGGACGGGCAGCAGCCACAGCGCGATCAGGTACGCGGCCACCGCCGTGGCGACGAGCCGGGCGATGAAGACGGCCGCGGGCTGCGCGCTCCGGCTGACCACGCGCAGGCGCTCGGCGGACGCGGCGCTGCGGACGCGTTCGGGGACGGCGGGACGGTTGGGCACGGTCCGGAAACCTCTTCACGGAGCGTCGGGAATTTCGGCCAGGCGGCACGAGGGCCGCTCCGTCGTCCCTTTCCCACCGGCGCGTCCGGTATTCAGCCGTGCCCGCCGGACGCGGTCACTTCCGGACGCGGACCTCCCGCAGGCTCTGGACGGGGTGCTCGCCCTCGGTCTGGAGCCGGTACTCGCCGCCGAACCGCTCCCGGTGCTCGTCGATGACCCGCTCGCTGGGCGCCTTCCCGTCGCTGTTGATCGCCTCCTGCATCCGCTCGAACCGCTCGTGGGCCTCGCGGACGTACCCGGCGCCCAGCGTGGTGAGGTCGAGCTGGGTGGCGAGCAGGTTGCGGATGTACTCCTTGTTCGGCTCGAACGTCACCGGCGCGGGCAGCTCCGGCGCGAGGATCTGCTCCGGGTCACGGCCGTCGTGCTTGCGCATCAGGTCGCAGGCCAGCCGCAGGTGCTCCAGCTCCATGTTGAGGTGCAGCTCCCAGATGGCCTTCACCCGCGGGTCGCTCTCGGTCTCCATGAACGAGTGGTACATGTAGCACTCGTTGTACTCGTGGTTGACCAGGCGCTCCCACCAGGTCTCCCCCGGGTCCACCAGGGACTCGTAGTGGGTGACGTGCTCCTCCTCGATGAGCCCGATCTCCTGGTAGAGCTGCCGGGCGATCGGCTCCATGTACTCGGGGCCGACGTTCATGTAGAAGTTCATCGTCTGCTGCTCGGCCGCCATGATGGTCAGCGCGTGCAGCTTGGAGATCGGCGCGGCCTTCTTGCGGTCGTAGGGGTCCCGCACGTTGTCCATCGGGTCGCGGTGGTGCAGGTACGTGGGCCGCCCGGGGATGACCTCGGTCAGGTTGTCGACGATCTTCTCCGCCTTGCGGTGCTCGATCATCTCGTACAGGTTCGCGTACCGGTACAGGTGGTCGAAGTCCTCCAGGACCCCGAACTCGTACGCCTGCTTGAGGTACGGGTCGGGCTCCATCCGCGCGACCCATCCGGTCAGGTCCACGGCGACCTGCTCGTAGGCGAGCGTGGTCTCCAGGACGGAGGACTGGCCGGGCAGCAGCCAGTTGACGACCTTCTGCTGCTGGGCCTCGATGTACCGGACCTCGGCGAGCTGCCACTTGACTTCCATCTCCGGGCAGATCCGGGCGAACTGGTGGCTGAACAGGATCGCCTCCACCTCGATGCCGTTCATCGCGATGACCCGGCACCGGGTGTACGGGTCGGCGCGGTCGGGGTCGAGAGGCTCCACGTTCAGCTCGCTCCAGTTGCGGAGCTGCCGGTCGAGCGGGATGCCTCGGTGTTCCAGCGGGTTGAACGCCATGCTGCTACCTCACTGTGTCGTCGGGTGGCTCGCCGTACCCGACGTTCGGCTCCCCTCACCTCTTGCCGCCGCAAAGTTGATTTGGCCGCCCCGCCCTCGTGCGTCACGCATGCCGGGCGGCGTCCCGGGTACGGGGCGCGGCGCACCGACCGACCGCCGACCGCGAGGAGCGCGCCATGACCCGTCCGGAGACGATGACCGAGACCGACGTGATCGACCTGCTGGTGCACCAGCACTCGATGATCCGCGACCTGTTCGCCGAGGTGCTGGAGCACTCCGGCGAGGAGCGCAAGGAGTCGTTCCGCAAGCTGGTGCGGCTGCTGGCGGTGCACGAGACCGCCGAGGAGGAGATCGTGCACCCGACCGCGCGGCGCAGCCTGCCCGGCGGCGAGGGCATCGTCGACGACCGGCTCAAGGAGGAGCGCGAGGCCAAGGAGCTGCTCGCCGAGCTGGACGGGATGGACATCCACGACCCGCAGTTCATGCCCAAGCTCGACCGGCTGCGGATCGCCGTGCTGACCCACGCCCGCGCCGAGGAGCGCTACGAGTTCTACCGGCTGCGCGACGAGTTCAGCGACGCCCAGCGCAGCGCGATGGCGCGGGCCGTCAAGGCGGCCGAGGCCACCGCGCCGACCCACCCGCACCCCGGCACCGAGACCGCCGCCAAGAACCTGGCCGTGGGGCCGCTGGCGGCGATGGTGGACCGGGTGCGCGACATCATCCGCAAGGGCTGACACGCCGCCGCCGACCGGGCCCGGTCAAGGCCCGGTCACGCACCCCTGAAAACTCCGGCGCGGAGCAACCGCGTACGGCCCGGCCACGAGTTTCGGCCGGACCTCCCGTGGTCACGTATGGCAGCACAGGGAGTGATCGCTTCCGCACGCTTCGCATCGGGGGTTTCCAGGCGATGAAGACCATCAACAGCGCGCGGCCCTGGGTCGTGGCCGCGGGCTCCACGGCGGCGGTGACGGCCGCCCTGGTCGCGGGGGGCCTGGTGATCAAGCAGATCGCCGGGCCGGAGCTGAGCGTGACCACCGTCCGGGACGGCGCGGTGCTGGGCCGCGCCGCCGCGGGGACCCAGACGCTGATCGTCGTCGCCGGGGAGCCGGCGAAGGTCCGCGCCCGCCTGGACGGCCGCCCGCTGGCCCTGCGCGTCCAGGGCCGACGGCTGGTGGCCCCGCTCGGCGCGCTCGCCGAGGGGCGCCACGAGCTGTCGGTGACCGCGCCCGGGAGCCTGCCGCTGACCGGAGGCGACATCCGCCGCCGCTTCCGGGTGGACGCCACCCCGCCGGCGGTGAAGGTGGACGGCCTGCAGCGTGGCGCCGGCGGGATGGCTCCGCACCTGAGGGCCCGTCACCTGCGGCAGCCGTTCGCGTTGTCCGGCCGAGTGCAGGGGGCCGTGCGGCTCACCAGCGAGGGACGTCCCGTCGAACTGGACGACGGGAAGTTCTCGCTGAAGTACCGGATCCCGCCGGACGCGGTGCGCCTGACCGCCTACGACCGCGCCGGGAACCGCACCGACCACCGCGTCCCCGTCGTCGTGCCTCACCCGGAGATGCGCGCCGTGCACGTCACCGCTTTGGCGTGGGCGTCGGAGCCGCTGCGCAACCGCGTGCTGCAGATGGCCCGTGAGGGCCGCATCAACGCCGTGCAGCTCGACATCAAGGACGAGGACGGCATCGTCGGCTACAACTCCCAGGTGCCGCTGGCCCGGGAGGTCAAGGCCGCCCGCCCGATCTACGACGCCCGCAAGGCCCTCGACCAGCTCCACGCGATGAACGTACGGGTCGTCGGCCGGATCGTCGCCTTCCGGGACCCGCAGCTGGGCAAGGCGTCCTGGCGCTCCGGCAAGCGCGACCGGCTGGTCCGCACCGCCGACGGCGGGGCCTACGGCGCGCACTACGGCGCCCAGTCGTTCACCAACTTCGCCAACCCCGAGGTCCGCCGCTACAACATCGACCTGGCCGTCGAGGCCGCCCGGCTCGGCTTCGACGACGTCCTGTACGACTACGTGCGCCGCCCGGACGGGCCGCTGCGCTCGATGCGCTTCCCCGGGCTGAAGGGCTCGGTGGAGGACAGCGTGGCCTCCTTCGTCGCCGAGACCCGCCGCGTGGTCCGCCCGCACGGCGCGTTCCTGGGCGCGTCGGTGTACGGCATCGCCGCCACCCGGCCCCTGGAGATCGGCCAGGACATCGCCAAGATCGGCCAGCACGTCGACTACGTGGCCCCGATGCTGTACCCGTCGCATTGGGGCTCGGGCGAGTTCGGCATCAAGAACCCCGACGCCGAGCCGTACAAGACGGTGCACGCCTCGATGCTCACCTTCCACAAGGTGCTGCGCGGCACCTCCGCGCAGGTCATCCCGTGGCTGCAGGACTTCACGATGGGCCACCGGTACGGGAACGCCGAGGTCAGGGCGCAGATCGACGCGGCGGCCAAGACCGGCAGCCCGTCCTTCCTGCTGTGGGACCCCGCCGTCCGCTACCACCCCGACGCGCTGCCGCGCCGGGCGACCGGAAAGGCGGCGTGACCATGGGCGTCACCAGATCCGCGATCGTCCTCGCGGCCGTCGCCGCCCTGGCGGCGGGCTGCGGAGGCTCCCAGGAGGCCCGCACCGCCGGAGGCCACGGGCACGGCCACGCGGCGGCGCCCGCCGCGCAGCCCCGGGTCGACCCGGCCAGGGTCAAGGCGAACGAGCTGGGCCAGGTCCCGGTGCTGATGTACCACCAGATCATCCCGAAGCCGACCACGGTGTACGACCGCACCCCGGCCGAACTGCGCGCCGAACTCGACCGGCTCGCCCGGGAGGGGTACGTGCCCATCACCGCCGGGGAGTTCGCCAGTGGCCGCATCGACATCCCGGCGGGCAGGCACCCGGTGGTCCTGACCTTCGACGACAGCACCATCAGCCAGTTCGCGCTGGGCGCCGACGGGCGGCCCCGGCCCGACACGGCGGTGGGCATCCTGCTGGACGCCGGACGCCGCCACCCGGGGTTCCGGCCGGTGGCGACGATGTTCGTCAACGGCACCCCGTTCAACGACCCCGGCGGACGGCGGACGCTGCGCTGGCTGCACGCGAACGGCTTCGAGATCGGCAACCACACCGCCACGCACGCCAACCTGGGCTCCTCCAGCGCCGCCAAGGTGCGGCAGGAGATCGCGGGCAACCAGAAGGCCATCACCGACGCGGTGCCCGGCATGCGGGTGACGACGCTGGCGCTGCCGTTCGGCATCAAGCCCCGGCCGCCCGCGCTGGCGCGGCGCGGCGAGAGCAGCGGCGTCCGCTACGACCACGCGGGGATCTTCCTGGTGGGCTCGAACCCGTCGCCGTCGCCGTTCGCCGCGACGTTCGACCCGCAGAACATCCCGCGGATCCGCTCGCAGGGCCCGAAGGGGCAGGACGCGAACTTCGCCTCGGCGCGCTGGCTGGACAAGCTCGCCGCGCCGGACGCCGACCGCTACACCTCCGACGGGGACCCGGCGAAGATCTCCTACCCGCGGGGCACGTCCACGCAGATCGCGCCCGCCTGGCGGAAGATGGCCCGGCCGTACTGAGCCGCCGCCGTCCCGGGCCGTTCCCGCGCGCGTTCAGTTGCGTGGGAGCGGCCCGGTGGCGTTCCGGTCAGGTGGTGGTTCCGGAGCGGCGGCGGAAGAGGGCCGCTCCCCCACCGAGCGCCACGACGACCAGCGCGACGAGGCCCACCCACAGCCAGCCGTTGCCGCCGTCGTCGTCCTCGTCGGCGGCGGTGGGCGTGGCCGTGGCGGTGACGGCGGGTGCCGGGGCGGGCTGCTGCGACGGGCTCGCCGCTCCCTCGACGGTGAACGTGTAGGTGCCCGTGATCGGATGGCCGTCGCTGGCGACGACCCGCCAGGCCACCGTGTACGTCCCCGGCTCCAGGGTGCCCTCGATGGGCTGGGTGACCTTGACGCCGTCCACCGTGGCCTTCGGGTTCTGCCGCCGTTCGCCGTCCGGGCCGGTCAGCACCACCTGCGGGAGGATGACCTCGTCGTTGTAGGTCAGGGTGATCTCCGTGGGCGACGGCACCGTGGCGTCCTTGGCCGGGGACGACTCCTTGAGCGTGGTGTGGGCCTGCGCCGGGGCCGCGAGCCCCAGCAGGACCGCCAGCAGGGCGAGCAGCAGCGCCGCCCCTCCGCGGGACTTGGACATGACTCTCCGTTCGTTCCGTTCGGTTCTGGATCAGCTCGTGAACACCGAACGGAGAGGCGGGCCCCGCAGCCCGACCGAGTGCCTGAGCGGCGCCGGGACCGGACGGGGCACCGCCGCCGTGAGGGGCACGCGCCGCCGTACGGGCGCCGGAGGAACCTCCAGCAGCACCACGGCGCACACCCGGGAGAGGGCGGCGAACCGGCGGGCCAGCGTCCACGCCAGCCGCTCGCCCCTCCACAGCCACCACGCCGAGACCGCCGCCGCGGCGACGTGCGCGAGCGTCATGCCCGGCCCACCGGGCACCACGGCGTCCTGGTGCGCCACGTGCTCCGCGTGGGTCACGGGCCCGGCCTGGGCCGCCGCGAACAGCACGTGCAACCCGAACTGGCCGCCGAGCAGGCCCCCCAGGATCGTCAGGGCGGAACGCTCGTGCCCCGCCAGCACCCAGGCAACCCCGAGCACCCCCAGGCCCCCGGCCCCCACGGCCGCCCACGGCACGGCGTCCCGCGCCGCCACGGCGTGCCCGGCCATCGACAGGGTCACGCACACGGCCGCGAAGACCGAGGCGCGCAGCAGGCGGTGAGGTGGAGGAACGGCCATGACGGCTCCATCATGCCACCGCCGCCCACCACCCTTGATCGAACATGTGTTTGACAGGTCCGCCTAGACTCGCAGGTATGGCACCGCCCTTCCAGGCATCCCTGCTGACCTGCGACGACGAGGCCCATCCGGGTCCCCTCGGCGACACGGTCCGGCGCACCGCGCTCACCGACGGCGCATGGATCGACCTGCGCCCCACCTGGATGCTGGGCGCCGACACCCTCTTCGGGGAACTCGCCGACACCGTCCCCTGGCGCGCCGAACGCCGCCACATGTACGACCGCGTCGTCGACGTCCCCCGCCTGCTCGCCTTCTACGACGAGGACGAGCCGCTCCCCCACCCCGCCCTGGACGAGGCCCTGACCGCCCTCAACGACCACTACGCCGCCGAACTCGGCGAGCCCTTCCGCACCGCCGGCCTGTGCCTCTACCGCGACGGCCGCGACAGCGTCGCCTGGCACGGCGACCGCATCGGCCGCGGCTCCACCGAGGACACCATGGTCGCCATCATCTCCATCGGCACCCCGCGAGCCCTCCTCCTCCGCCCCCGCACCGGCGGCCAGGCGCTCCGCCACGAGCTGGGCCACGGCGACCTCCTCGTCATGGGCGGCAGCTGCCAGCGCACCTGGGAGCACGCCGTCCCCAAGACCACCCGCCCCACCGGCCCCCGCATCAGCATCCAGTTCCGCCCCCGCGGCGTCCGCTGACCGGTTATGGATGCGCGCGCACCCCTCCGGATGCGCTACTCTTTCAGGCGACGGCAGGCCCCAAGCCACCGTCCCGGGCGATTAGCTCAGTGGGAGAGCGCTTCGTTCACACCGAAGAGGTCACTGGTTCGAACCCAGTATCGCCCACCCGGTTCTGGCAGGTCAGCGAAGGTCTCGGAGATGTCTCCGGGGCCTTTTTCGCTGTCCGGCCTCGGTGGGGAGCCAAACGGGGAGCCACCGTCACGGGACTTACGC
>DATADI010000725.1:0-1987 GCA_036258615.1 Thermomonospora sp.
CGGCGGCGCCGCGCCAGCCGGTGCCCGCGCGGCAGGGCGACCAGCAGCGGGTCGTCGCGCAGGTGGACCAGCTCGTCGGCCTCCAGGGAGACGGCCTTGTGGGTGCTCACCACCGCGAGGTCCAGGTCACCGGAGTCCAGCAGGGGCAGCAGCCGTTCGGTGACGCCCTCGCGGAGCCGTACCGCCACGCCGGGATGGGAGCCGCGGAACCGGGCGAGCGCGGGGGCGACCAGCCCGGCGTTGGCCGTGGGGAAGGCCCCCAGGCGCAGCGTCCCGGCGTCGAGCCGCCGCAGCCCGTCCAGCGCGCGGGCCGTGTCGGCGTACCGGTCCAGGAGCGCACGGGCGTGCGGCAGGAGGTGTTCCCCTGCGGGAGTGAGCCGCACGCCGCGCGCCCCCCGCGCGAACAGCTCGACCTCCCAGGCGTCCTCCAGCGCGGCGATCTGCCGGGACACCGCCGACTGCGTGTAGCCCTCCGCCGCGCCCGCGGCGGTGAAGGAGCCCCGCTCGGCGACGGCCACGAACGTCTTCAGCAGGACGGGATCGAGGAGTTCCGCACGCACCCGCGTCAGCGTACAAGCGGCGGAAAATTCCGACATCCGGGGAGTTATGGGCGGGCATGTTCGCGGGTATCACCTCCATGGCTTCCCACCCCTACGTGCGGAGGCTGAACGATGCCCGCGGTGGTGCCGCCCCCGGCCGCTCGGACGGTGAACGTCCTGCGCGGCATGGCCGAGCAGGAGATCTCCCGGTTGCTCGACGGGACCCGCCCCTGGACGTGGTGGCTGGGACACGCCGCGCGGCACGGGCGCTACGGGTTCACCAACACGGTGCTGATCGCGGCGCAGTGGCGGATGGCCACCGACGTCCGGTCGTACGAGGAGTGGAAGGCGGCCGGGCGGCACGTCCGCAAGGGCGAGACGGGCATCCGTGTCCTGTCGCGGGAGGGCCGGTCCCGTGCGGCGTTCGACATCTCCCAGACCGACGGGCACCCGATCGACACCGCTCCCCCGGCGCTCGCGGTGGCGGGCGAGCGGCTGCGGCAGGCGGCGTACTCCTTCGGCGTCCGCGCCGACCAGGACGCGCCCGCCACGCACGACGCGCTGACGGCCCTGGCCCTGCGGCTGGGGCAGTCCCTGCTGCCCCGGCACATGACGTCCGTGGCGTACCTGGTGCTGGCGCATCTGGGGCTGCCGACCTCGCACCTGGTGTTCCCCAGGGTGGCGGCCTGGGCGAAGGACGCGGGGGCCGTCGTCGCCGCCGGTGACCGGATCCTGGAGGCCGCCTCCGCCGTCATCGCGAAGCTGACCCTGGCCGAGTCGGTACGGGCGTGCCTGCACGAGGCGCACCGGTTCTTCGTGGCGCACGCGGCGGGCAGCTGGGTGCCGGGGCACCTGGCCGAACGGGGTCTCGGGCCGTCGGTCCTGGCGCGCTGGGAGGTCGGTTACGCGCCGGACGACTGGCAGGCCCTCACCGGCAGGCTCCGGGCGCTGGGGTACGACGAGGAGGCGATCGTCGCGGCGGGGCTGGCCCGCCGGGGCCGGGGCGGGGCCCCGCACGACCTGTTCCGCGACCGGGCGATGCTGGCGATCCGCGAGCCCGGCGGCGCGGTCGCGGGGTTCATCGGCCGCCGCCGCGACGGGACGGAGGGCCCCCGGTACCTCAACAGCCCCGAGTCGGCGATCTTCCGGAAGGGCCGGCTGCTGTACGGGCTGCACGAGATCCGGGGACGGCTGGCGCAGGGGGCCCGCCCGGTGATCGTCGAGGGTCCGTTCGACGCGCTCGCGGTGAACACCGCCGTCCCGGACGCCCTCGCCGCCGTGGCCATCTGCGGTCCGGCCGTGAGCGCCGCGCACCTGGCGGCCCTCGGCGAGGCCGCCGACCTCGCCCGGACCGGCGTGCTCCTGGCACCGGACGGCGACCGGGCGGGCCGGGCCGCCGCCGTCCGGGCCTGGGACGTCCTGGCGGGCGTGCCCGGCCCCGTGGACGT
>DATADI010000726.1:0-2112 GCA_036258615.1 Thermomonospora sp.
GATGTCGGCGGCGCGCGTGAGGCTGCGGTCGCCCAGCGCGTCCCGGACGCGCACCGCCTTGTCCCGGGCGGCGTCGGCCGCCCGGTCCTCCGGCGACTCGGTGAGGGCGCACCCGGCCGCCACGCCCGCCGCCACCAGGACCGCCCCCGCGATCATCCGGCCTATGGGCCACACCATCGGCAGCCCCGTCAGAGCGGCTTGCTCAGCAGGTACTCGGTCTCCCCGGCGGGGTAGCCCTCCAGCACGCCGAACACGGTGTAGCCCTGCCCCTGGTAGAACTCCGGCGCCTGGAAGCCCCAGCTCTCCACGCGGGAGTGGGTGCAGCCCCGCTCCCGCGCGACCTCCTCGGCCCGGCGCAGCAGCCGGCCGCCCAGCCCCGCGCGCCGCTGCTCCTCGGCGACCCACATCAGCTCGATGTGCAGCCATCCGGCCCAGGTCTTGCCGGTGATCCCGCCGACGAGCACGCCGTCCTCCAGCGCGTAGACCTGGAGCGGCTCCTCGCCGTCGTCGGGCAGGCCGTGCACGGCGCGCAGGGCGGCCGACCGTTCCGCGTTGAACTCCTCCAGCCCCTTCTCGACCAGGGCGAACCGTTCGTCGTCGACCTCGGCGACGATCTCGATCACGAAGACCCCCGAAAGGTTGGGTTGCGGCAGTGCCGCAGCCCAACCTACGCCCCTCGGCAGGAAAGGGGTGACTCGCCCGCGAGGGCCTCAGGAGACGTGGTCGTTGAAGTTGACGGTGACGGTGTGCGTGGCCGAGGACCAGTTCGGGATGACCAGCCGCACCGGCGCGCCGCCGCCGCGCTGCGTGGTGGTCAGGGTCACGGTGCCGTTCGGCGGCTCGGCGGCCGGGATGTGCAGGTCCACGGCGGTCATGAACGGCAGCATCGGGAACAGCCCGAACGAGCGGCCGGGGTTGGAGCGCCGGTCGCCGAACCGGTCGAAGGCGAACAGGCCGATCGCGCGCTTGTCCCGCGGCGCGGTGTTCGCGTTGACGACCGCGTGCCCGTTGACGGTGAGGGTGTCGCCGTCGGCGCCCTGGTCGCCCCACCACTCCTTGTTCCGGTAGGCCAGCAGCGCCACGTGGTCGCGGCCCCGGTGGATGAGCCGGTCCACGCCCTTGCCGGGGTCGGAGCTGAGCAGCCGGACGCCCAGGTCGGTGCGGCGGAACGGCTCGAAGTACAGGTGGTGCTGCTGGTCGGTGTCCGGGCGGGTGAGGCGGAACTCGTAGTAGGCGGTGCCGCTGCCGGTGAACGGGCCGAACGAGCCGTCCTCGGTGACCCGGAAGCTGTGCAGGGGCTGCGCGGTGGTCCGCTGACCGGTGGCCGGGTCGATCTCGAACACGTCCACCACGGCCGCCCCGGGGCTGCCGTTGCTGGGGAAGCGCACCGCCCGCCCGGCGAGCTGGATCGGCCCCTGCTCGGGGACGACCTGCGTGGTGCTCGGCCTGGTCCCGGTGAAGAACTCGTACATCGCCGCGAACGACGCCGGTGAGGACGCGTTCTCCACATGGGACTCGTTCGGGAGGTAGACGTTGGTGGCGCCGGTGATGGAGCTGTTCTGGCGGCCCTCGGCCCACAGCGCCAGCGTCGGCACCCCGCCCGGCAGCGCGGTCGCGGCGGTGCCGTCGATGTTGACGTAGTGCGCGACGTTCGCGGCCCGTTCCGCCGAGCTGTTCAGGTACTCCTGGGAGATGGAGGTGCCCAGCGAGTGCCCCACCAGCTCCACCTTGTCGGCCCCGGTCGCCGCCTTGAGCCGGGCGATGCGCCGGTCCAGCGCCGCCAGCACCTCGGCGCGGGTGTTGGACAGGAAGAGGGTGTCGTACTCGACGTAGTCGACGTGCGTCGCCGGATAGCCGTTGGAGGCGAACCGCTTGGCCTGGGTCGCGAACTGGCTGCCCGACCCGAAGAAGCCGTGCACGAAGACGATGGGCCGCAGGGTCGCCCGCGCGGCCCCCGCCACGCCGGGGACGAGCGCGGTCACCATGACCATCGCGGCCAGCAGCACGAGCACCTCGCGGAACCGGGTCGCGTGCCTCCGCCTGGAGTGACGCATCGGGGCCTCCTTGTGCGGGAACGGGGTGGCGTGATCTTTGTACGCGCACACCCCGTTC